>JBDKLG010000208.1:0-7656 GCA_039795695.1 Bacteroidota bacterium | reverse complement strand
TCCTTCAATACCTTTTGTATCCCATGGTTTACTTTGTTCAACAGGGCCAAGAAACATTTCATACATACGGAAGGTATCGGCACCAAATTTCTCTACCAGATCGTTGGGATTAACGGTATTGTATTTTGACTTACTCATCTTCTCAACTTCTGAGCCACATGTGTATACAATGGGTTTTTGTGTTCCTTGATAAAATTCAGGGAATGAAAGATCATAATTTTCGCCAACAAAAACTGCTTTTTCAAATTCAGGAAATTTCCACTTTTTTCTAAATGAATCGATATCAAGTTGATTGCCATCAACCTTATTTACGTCTACATGCGTTTGTATTGATAGCTTATACGTATACTCAATTTCTTGATTTGGAAAACAAATTCTGATGATATCTGCAATTGCCTCGTTTAGTTTTGCTATTTCATCTTCATCATCAAGAAGTACCAAATCATAAATATTTTTACTAATAAATATTGGAGGTATTTCAGGAATATGAGCATAAGAGCTTGATGATTCTATCTTATCTGCAACTATTCGATAAACAAACCTGCTACTTCCCTGAATCATCCCCTGATTCAACAGTTTCCGGAAAGGCTCATCAAATCCAATATGTTCCAGATCGTATAAGGCTTTGGTCCACATGCGGCTGTACAGCAAGTGTCCAACAGCATGCTCTGTTCCGCCAATATATAAGTCCACCTGGTTCCAGTAATCACTCACTTTTCTGTCGCAGAAACTGTTCTTGTTATGCGGGTCCATGTAGCGCAGAAAATACCAACTGCTTCCTGCGTAACCCGGCATGGTATTGGTTTCCAGCTCCCTTGCCACCCATTCGGGAATATTGGCCAAAGGCCCTTCCCCTTCAGGGCCGGGGCTATAACTGTCTACTTCAGGCAACAACAGGGGAAGGGTTGTTTCGGCAAGCGGCCTGGCAATACCTTTGTTCCAGCTAATGGGAAAGGGCTCACCCCAATAACGCTGTCGGCTGAATGCGGCATCGCGCATTTTATAATTCACTTTCTTCTTGCCAATGCCCATTTCTTCCAGTTGCGCATTCACTATTCCAATGGCATCGCGCATTACCCTACCATTCAGAAATTCGCTATTGCTTAACAAAGCATCTTTGGTGGGATTGGCTTCACTGCCATCATAATGCTCGCCTATGATATTGGTAATGGGAATATCAAAATGCCGGGCAAATTTATGGTCACGTTCATCACCGCAAGGCACTCCCATAATGGCTCCGGTTCCATATCCTGCCAGTACATATTCTGAAATCCAGATAGGTATGTTTTTTCCGTTGAAGGGATTAACAGCATAGGATCCGGTAAAACAACCCGATATTTTTTTCTCGGCCTGTCGCTCACGGTCACTGCGGCTTTTTACATAGCTGATATAATCTTCCACTGCTTTCGCCTGGCCGGCAACAGTGATGGAGGAAATTAATTCGTGCTCGGGTGCGATTACCATAAAATCTACCCCAAAAATAGTATCGGGGCGTGTGGTATAAACGGTTAAATCCCGGTCCAGGGTCAAAGACCCGTTTACCACTTTAAAAGATATCTCTGCCCCATACGATTTTCCGATCCAGTTAGTCTGCATTTCTTTCATTGCTTCACTAAACTCAATGGTTTCAAGGCCTTCCAGTAATCTGTCGGCATACTCGGTTATTCGCAGGTACCATTGTCTTAATTTCTTTTTTACAACTGGATGGCCACCTCTTTCGCTTACCCCATTCACCACTTCATCATTGGCCAGTACCGTTCCCAGGGCTTCACACCAGTTAACTTCTCCATATCCGCAAAAAGCAAGGCGGTATTGCATCAGCATATCCTGCTGCTCTTTCTCAGAAAATGCTTTCCATTCATCTGCCGAAAAATGAACAGCGGGATCACCGGGACATTCATGGTTTTTGTTGCCCGCATTTTCAAATTCCCCCATCAATATGTTAATGGGTTCGGCTTTTCTTTTTTGGCGGTTAAAAAAACTGTTGAATAATTGCAGAAAAATCCACTGGGTCCATTGGTAATAATCAGGTTCACAAGTGCGTACTTCTCTGTCCCAGTCATAGGAAAACCCGATATTATCTAACTGATCCCTGAAATTTTGGATATTCCGGGCAGTGCTTACCGCAGGGTGGATGCCGTGTTCAATGGCATATTGTTCAGCAGGTAATCCAAAAGCATCATAACCCATGGGGTGCAAAACATTAAACCCTTTCAGCCTTTTGTACCTGCTGTAAATATCCGAAGCAATGAATCCGAGCGGATGGCCTACATGCAGCCCCGCTCCACTGGGGTAGGGAAACATATCCAGCACATAGCATTTGGGCTTATCGCTTGTATTACTTACCTGATAAGCTTTCTGTTCTTTCCATCTTTTTTGCCAGTTCTTCTCGATTGTTCTAAAATTGTATTCCATTGCTGCTTTACCCCAGGGGTATTTATAAATGATTGATGTATTTTTTTGTAATCAGTTTTTCGGAGAAAAAATGATTTTTCGGTATCCAGGAAGGGGTTCATTCCAATCCTAACTTTTTTTTAACCCATTTAGCCCGGGAAAGGATTATTTTGAACCGGCTTTTAATCGCAAGATTGGCTGCAAATGTAAGTGTTTAGGCTTCAAAACCCTACATTTGTACCTGATTCCGGGCCTTATTCCGGGAGTGTAAAAATAAAAACAGCGGCAGGATGTCAAACAGTTCGAAATCTTCCATGAAACGCAGCAAACCCAGCTTTATTTACAGTATTGTTGGGGTAGCCCTTGTTTTATTAATCATGGGTATTATGGGATGGTTCTTTCTGAACATCAGTTCTGTGGGCAATGCTTTTAAGGAAGATATCCGCCTGAGTGCTTACTTACGCACACTCAACAAAGATACGATTGGGCAGATTCAACAGTTTATAGCTGGGAAACCCTATGCCAAAAACGTGACTTATGTAGATAAAGCCAGTGCAAAACAAATATGGAATAAGGAAAATAATGAAGAATGGGCCAAAATCCTGGATGTAAATCCATTACCGGAAAGCATCGATTTTTATGCCAAAGCCAATTATGTGAATACCGATAGTTTAACGGCTATTTCAAATGATTTAATGGCTGTTTATGGCGACCAGATAACTGATTTGCAATACCCTAAAACCCTTGTAAGCAACCTAAATGAAAGGGCTTCTAAAATCGGGTTGGTTTTTCTGGTCATTGCTATCATTCTTTGCCTCATTGTTATGTTCAGCATCGACAATACTATCCGCCTGGCCATGTTCAGTAACCGTTTTCTGATAAAAACCATGCAAATGGTTGGTGCCACAAGGGGGTTTATTGCCAAACCATTGAATATACAGGCAATCATTAACGGGCTAATCAGTTCGGGCATTGCGATTGTATTGCTGTTTTCCATTATTACCTGGGCCGAAAGCCAGTTTCCGCAACTGAAAAGTATCAGAGACATCAAACTCACATTCATACTGTTTGGGGGATTGATTATGCTGGGTGTAGGCATTTCGCTCTTCAGTACCTACAGAAGTGTTTTGAAATACCTAAAAATGAAACTGGATGATTTATATTAATCGTCCTTTAAAAAGCAAATAATCATCTTAAAAAAATAAAAAATGAGTGAGCAGAAAAAAAACATCGGAGCCAATTTATTCAGCAGGGAAAATTATACCTGGATGCTGATTGGCGGCATCGTAATTGCACTGGGTATGTTTTTAATGAGTGGGGGGAAAAGCAGCGACCCGGCAGTATTTGACACCAAAGAAGTCTATAGCAGTACCAGAATTACCATCGCCCCTATCTTAATTGTTGCAGGCTTATTATTGGAGATATACGCCATATTTAAAAAACCTAAAACCGCGTAACATAGCGTCTTCCGATCCAAATATTTGAAAGCGGTGCATAACCGCTTTTTTTATGCGGTTGATTTTTCAATCTTTACCATTATCTTTAAATATGTACTAAACTAGCTGGAAATCAGCTGTTTCCTATTCAATCAAACCAACGATTATGAGCTTATTCGAAACCCTTGTTATTGCTATTGTGGAAGGCCTTACTGAGTTTTTACCCATTTCTTCCACGGGGCATATGATTATTGTCAGCTCAGCACTTCACATCGCATCAGACCCATTTACCAAGCTCTTTGAAGTTTCTATACAGCTGGGGGCCATTTTATCGGTAGTGGTTTTATACTGGAAAAAATTCTTCCCCCTAAACCGGCTGAATTTCTACCTCAAATTAATAATAGCCGTTATTCCCGCATTGGTACTGGGTGTGATTTTTTCCAAAAAAATTGATGCTTTACTGGAAAGTCCCCTTACGGTATCGATTACTACGCTGGCTGGTGGGATTATTCTTTTATTTGTAGACAAACTATTCAAGCAACCGGAAGTGGAAAAGGAAGAGAACATCAGTCTTTCAAAAGCATTTACCATCGGGCTTTGGCAATGTTTGGCCATGGTACCCGGCACCAGCAGAAGTGCTGCCAGCATCATTGGCGGTATGCAGCAAAAACTGACGCGCAACCTGGCTGCAGAGTTTTCCTTTTTTCTGGCAGTGCCTACAATGGCTGCAGCTACGGGCTATAAATTGTTAAAAGCCTGGAAAGAAAACCCCGCTATCCTGCAAAACAAAGACAACCTGATTGCTTTGGGAATAGGCAATATGGTGGCATTTGTTGTTGCACTGTTGGCCATCAAATTCTTTATCGGTTTTTTACAGAAACACGGATTCAGGCTATTCGGCTGGTACAGGGTAATTGTGGGTGCTGTTTTATTGGGACTGGTATTAACTGGCCATTTACAATAAAACAGTTGACCTGATCATTATTGGAAAACAAAAAACTGCTTATGCAAACTGCTCCAAAAAAAGTTATCAATGGTTGGGCCATGTACGATTGGGCCAACAGTGTTTATAACCTGGTCATCACTTCCACTATTTTTCCTGCATATTATGAAGCCGTAACGGGCGATGGCAATAATGCAAGTTCGAACGATACTGTCAGGCTTTTTGGCAGAGAATTCGTAAATACATCTTTGTACAATTATGCACTGGCCATTGCATTCTCAATAGTAGCAATCATGTCGCCATTGCTCTCGTCCATTGCCGATTACAGGGGAAACAAGAAAAAATTTCTTTTCTTTTTCTGTACGATGGGAAGCATTGCCTGCAGTGCCATGTATTTTTTCGACGAACACAATCTTGCTTACGGACTCAGCTGCCTGATTATTGCCTGCGTAGGTTTTTGGAGTAGCCTGGTTTTTTACAATTCTTATTTACCGGAAATTGCAGCACCTGAAGACCAGGACCGGGTAAGTGCCAAGGGTTTTGCAATGGGTTATATCGGTAGCGTAATACTTCAGGTCATTTGTTTCATTTTTGTATTAAAACCAGATTTATTTGGCATCACCGTAGGCAAAGCATCACAGATTTCTTTTCTATTGGTAGGTATCTGGTGGTGGGGATTTGGCCAATTCTCTCTGTCAAGATTGCCCAAGGGAACTCCCATCGCAAAAAAGGATGATGCAGGCAGTATATTTACCAATGGATATAAGGAACTAAACAAAGTGTGGAAACAATTGAATAAGCTGCCCGTTTTAAAAAGGTACCTGGGTGCTTTCTTTTTTTACAATATGGGGGTACAAACTGTAATGCTGGCGGCAACATTGTATGGAAAAAGTGAATTGAATATTCCTACACAGAACCTGATCATTGCTATTTTAATCATCCAACTGATTGCCATCCCCGGCTCTTTTTTAATGGCACGTTTATCTGATAAGATCGGCAATTTCAAAGCATTGATGGTTACGGTATCACTTTGGATGATTCTCTGCATTATTGGCTATAAGATCCCCAGAGACGGTATCAATGAATTTTATATTCTTGCCGTATTGGTAGGGTTTGTAATGGGGGGCATCCAATCACTTAGCAGAAGCACTTATGCCAAGCTGATGCCTGAAACCAGGGATACCACTTCATTTTTCAGCTTTTACGATGTAACCGAAAAAATTGCCATTGTAATCGGCATGTTCAGCTTCGGCTATATTAATGAGTTAACAGGCTCTCAGAGAAATTCTGTACTTGCCCTGGTGGCTTTTTTTGCGATCGGACTGGTATTGCTTGTTTACGCTTCTCTTACCCAGCAAAAGCAACACAAACCATCCTGACATGAAGCTCTATACCATTAACACAGGTTATTTCAAACTGGATGGGGGTGCTATGTTTGGTGTTGTACCCAAATCAATCTGGAACAAATTAAATCCGGCAGATGAAAACAATATGTGTTCATGGGCACTCCGCTGTTTGCTGATTGAGGAAGGAAAACGGTTGATACTGGTTGATACGGGCATGGGTAACAAACAGGATGCTAAATTTTTCGGACACTATTATTTACACGGAGATGATACACTGGATAAATCACTGGCCCAACATGGCTTCAGTAAAGATGATATCACCGATGTATTGCTTACCCATCTCCATTTTGATCATTGCGGCGGAAGCATTGTCCGGGAAAACGACCGGCTTGTTCCTGCATTTAAAAATGCTGTTTACTGGAGCAATGAAAACCACTGGCAATGGGCCACGGAACCAAATGAAAGGGAAAAAGCATCCTTTCTCAGCGAAAATATTCTACCCATCCTCGAAAGTGGCCAGTTGCAGTTTTTACCCATTGGAGACATCCATTCCTCACCGGAAATACCATTGATCAGCAGCAGATTTTCCGACAATATCAGTATCCGTTTTGTGAATGGGCATACCAGCCAGATGATGCTTCCCCAAATCAATTACAGGGGCAGAACCCTTGTTTATATGGCCGACTTATTGCCCTCCGTAGGTCATATTCCATTGCCCTATGTAATGGCCTACGATATGTTTCCGCTCACAACACTGAAAGAGAAAAAGCAATTTCTCCCTGAAGCAGCAGACAAGGATTATATTCTTTATTTTGAACATGATCCCTTCAACGAATGCTGCACCCTGCAACAGACCGAGCGGGGTATTCGGGCCCGGGAATGTTTTGGTTTACATGATATCTAACTACAGGAAGTAATATTCCTACTAGTCAAATTAGGGTGCTTTCCACAGCAAAAAACGGTGTTTTCCCAGGCTATGCTAAACAATAGCGGTCTAATTTAGATACAGGAATTGCCAAAAACAAAACCTGAAATCCAATGTCCAGAAATAAAATCGCCTGCTGTCCCAACTGCAGTGGTAGGATTCCTATTAAGAAATTCCTGCTGCTCAACAATTTTTCCGTTACCAATTGTGGTATTTGCAATGCCAGAATTGAAATATCCAACAGAACAGCCAATGCCATCATAGCAATTGTTTCAGGCATTGTTTCTGCAGCATGCATTGTATTGTGCAGCTATATTGGTGTGAAGGATTATCAGTCCCTCATCGGGGGTTTATTATCAGGAATAGCCCTTGCTTCCCTCATCATGATTCTCTTGTTCAGCTATATTTACCGGCATGCACAATTAAACAGGATTAACCTGGAATAACAGCCTGCTATCTATTAAAGCTAAGCAGGGAGCTGAGGGGATAGCGCAGATTATTGTATTGCATCATATCCACTTTTACACTACCCACTACGATGGGGCTTTCAATTCTCAAAGGAATATGGTTGGCATCATCACTTACCCAAACCGTCATCTTCTCGCCACCCTC
>JBDKLG010000207.1:0-3205 GCA_039795695.1 Bacteroidota bacterium | reverse complement strand
ATGTATCCTGCAATTTGATGTACCTGAGTGTGATGCCATTGCATGATATCGCTTTCGCAAAATCCGACAGGGTAGCCGTAGCAGCTTCCAATGTTATTTTCGGAGATATTGGAACCTATGTAATTGCCCTGATGATAATGATTTCCACTTTCGGATGTAACAACGGATTAATTCTTGCAGGAGCCAGGGTTTACTATACGATGGCACAGGATGGATTGTTCTTTAAAAAAGCAGCTACACTCAATAAAAACAGTGTTCCCGAATGGGCGCTGTGGGCACAATGTATTGTAGCGTCTCTTTTATGTTTAAGCGGAAAATATGGGGATTTGCTGGACATGGTCTCTTTTATTGTAGTAATATTTTATGTGTTGACGATTGGGGGAATTTTTATTTTAAGAAAAAAAATGCCCAATGCAGAAAGACCATACAAGGCATTCGGATACCCTGTACTGCCTGCCTTGTATATGCTGATGGGAACAGCTTTTTGTATGATGCTGATCATATATAAACCTGAATTTACCTGGCCAGGGCTGATTATTACGCTTTTAGGTATTCCACTATATTTTTTAGCAGTAAGAAGCCGTAAAAGATAAACTGATGAATTTCGGAGAACTATTTTCAAAATTTAATTCCTTAAGGGTTGCAGTAATAGGCGACCTGATGCTTGATACCTATTGTTGGGGAAATGTAGACCGCATTTCACCGGAAGCTCCGGTACCTGTTGTTTCTTTAAAAAGAAAAGAACTGCGCGTAGGTGGTGCGGCCAATGTGGCCCTCAATTGTGTTTCTTTAGGAGCAAAAACAACCATTTTTTCAGTAATTGGCGCTGATGATGAAGCAAAAGAACTGCTGGGTCTTTTAAGCGAAAACCAAATCAGCACCAAGGGGGTCATCTGCTCCAATAAAAGGATCACGACCAACAAAACAAGAATCATGAGCCGCAATCAGCAGATGATGCGGCTGGATGCAGAAATTACTACTGACCTGGATAATTCCCTTGAAGCCGATTTGTTTGAGCAGGTAAAATCCTTTTTTCAAAATAATCCGCCGGATATATTAATTTTTGAAGACTATAACAAGGGCGTGTTAACGGAAGGATTGATAAGCCGCTTAATCGGCCTTTGCAAAGAATACAAGGTAATTACCAGCGTTGATCCCAAAAGAAAAAATTTCCTTTCCTATAAAGGGGTAACCATCTTCAAGCCAAACCTGAAAGAAATAAAAGAAGGACTGAATCTGTTAACCGATGCAAGTGATTTGCCCGCACTTCAACAGATGCATGAAAAATTAAAAGCAGCATTGGAGCACGAAATTTCCCTGATTACACTATCAGAAAAAGGGGTTTTTTATGCGCAGGATGATGAAGTAAAAATCATCCCTACGCATATCCGGAATATTGCTGATGTGAGCGGGGCCGGCGATACCGTAATCGCAGTTTCTTCCCTTGTTTATGCCAGTTCCCAAAATATGAACCTCGCTGCAGAAATGGCCAATATTGCCGGAGGGCTGGTATGTGAAGAAGTAGGCACCGTGCCTGTTCAGAAAGAACGATTGCTACGCGAATCTGAGTTATTGCTTGGATAAGTAAAATAGCCTGCATGGATAATGTGCAATAAATCACAGTCCTGCTTAATGCTTCTCTAATATTCCAGTTGGATTATTCAAAATTCTTCGTTGACTAATTGGTTAAATTCGCTGTTTAAACGAATAATGCTATGTCGGATTTTACCATTGTTATTCATGGAGGAGCAGGTACCATATTGAAAGAGGATATGACAGCTTCTCTGGAAGCTGCTTATTTCGAAGGCCTGCAGCAGGCACTGGACATCAGCTATGCTGTTCTGGCAGAAGGTGGCACTGCGGTTAATGCAGTAAAAGCAGCTTTGGTTTTATTGGAAGACAATGTATTATTCAATGCAGGAAGGGGTTCGGTATTTACTAAGAAAGGTGTGCAGGAAATGGATGCTGCAATTATGGATGGAATTGATTTAACTGCCGGCGCTGTTGCCGGTGTAAGAAATGTGCGCAATCCCATTGAACTGGCAACGGAAGTGATGCGCAATAGCAACCATGTTTTTTTAAGCGGGAAGGGAGCAAATGATTTTGCCATTAAGCAGGGTGTGAAACTGGAACCCGATGAATATTTTTTCTCACAATTCCGCTACGATCAATGGAAGGCAATCCGGGACTCTGATAATTATTCACTCGATCATACCCACCATCACCTGGAAGAATTGATGCGGGATAAAAAATTCGGAACCGTTGGGGCTGTTGCCTGCGACAAACAGGGAAATATTGCTGCCGGAACTTCTACCGGAGGCATGACCAATAAAAAATACGGCAGAATAGGAGACAGCCCCATGATTGGTTCCGGTACTTATGCCAATAATAAAACCTGCGCCATTAGCTGCACAGGACATGGAGAAATGTTTATACGCAGTGTGGCCGCTTATGATGTGAGCTGCCTGATGGAATACAAAGGACTTAGCTTACAGGAAGCAATGGATATTGTAGTAATGGATAAACTGCTGAAAATTGAAGGAGAGGGAGGAATGATTGGCGTTGATGCAAAGGGAAATGCAGCCCTTGTATTTAACAGTGCAGGCATGTACCGGGCTGTTAAAACCAGTACCGGGAGAAATGAAACCGCTATTTATCAGTAGGAATAGAATGGGTTATACGGAACATGAGAAAAGGAAGCGCTAGTTTTGTAGCTCTTTTTAATTGATGTAGTTTTAACCATGCAAAAATTTGCCATTATTGTAGCAGGAGGGATTGGCCAGAGAATGGGTACAGCCATCCCCAAACAGTTTTTGCTCCTCAATGGCCAACCGCTTATCTGCCACAGTATCGGGGCTTTTTACCAGGCATTCAATGATATACAGGTTGTGTTGGTTTTGCCAGCTGCTTTTTTGGAGGAAGGAAAAAAAATGGTGAATGAATGGTTCCCTCATAAAACGATAGCTATTGTGGAGGGAGGGAATAGCCGTTTCCAATCGGTTAAGAACGGACTGGCTAAAACAGCTGATCCATCCATCATCTTTGTACATGATGCCGTAAGATGCCTTGTTACTGCCCACTTAATTACCCGATCTTATGTTCAGGCGCTGGAGAAAGGCAGTGCCATTCCTGCCATTACAGCCATTGACAGTATCAGGCTGACCAACGATGAAAAACAATCAGTTATTGACCGGAATCGGGTAAG
>JBDKLG010000206.1:0-27400 GCA_039795695.1 Bacteroidota bacterium | reverse complement strand
CAGGTTAACCTGAGAAACTGATAGCTGTATCCTGTCTGCAAATGCAGGTCCAGTCTCGTTAGTTGGTTGAATGGTTTCTTTATTACAGGCAAGAAAACCAAAAGCAACCAAAAATATCAGTAAGATCCTGCAAAAAACCCGGGGGTTTATTTTTCCTCTTTGGTATGGTGCTAGTGTTTTCATGGCCAGGCTTCTAAAGTGTGAATGAATGAATGCTTTACAAACACAAAGTGACAACAAAAGGACTTCCCGGAAAATAGAGCAATAAATGAAATATCTGTGCGGGTAAAAAAGAAATCATTTAAGTATTTCTTAAAAAAAGAATAGCGAAAAAAAATAATCCTTGTAGCCCAAAAAGCAGTTTTTTGTAGCGATTTTACTATATGTTAAAAGTGGCTGATAGCCAGTAAAATAAGTAACTTTATAAAGTAAATCCGTTACGATTCGCGTCTCCGGTGTTTCATTTTTGGATTAATTGAAGCAAGGGTTTGGCGAAGCATTTCGGATAAGCTTTTATATTGCTTGGTTAAACTACCTGGTCGTCAATTTAGTGAAAGACAAATCAAACAGGCGATGAAAAAATTCTTACAAAAGCTGATTGCAAAATTTAACAGCATACAAAAGTTAGTGCTAGCGTTCGGGCTGGTTTTTGTCCTGCTTGTCATCAATATTTTTTCCTATTTAGATACCAACCTGAAAATAAGGGAAGCGGATGAAATGGTTAATCATACCAATGAAATACTCCTGGTAACGGAAAATTTGAAATCATCTGTCTTTGACATGGAAATCGGATCCAAAGGATACCTTGTATCCGGTGACACGATGGATCTCAAGTTTTACCAAATGGCTAAAAGGGATTTTATCTTTCACTACAACACCCTTGTTTCTATTGAGAAAAGGCAGCAACATGGTACCAATGAAGCAAATACAATCAAATCAATGATTGAGCGCTGGATTAAACAGGTTGATACCATTAACAGTACTATTCCTGCCAATACTTCTTTAAGTTTACAGCAGTTAACTAAAATATCGAGTGCAGATAATGAATTAAATGCAATAAAGAGATATATTGACAATGTTCAATTGCAATCGCTCAATCTGCAGCAGGTAGAAAAAAACAAGAACGCGCATATCATAGAAGAAAATAAGGGTCAACTTTTTTTACTCATTTTTTTTGAGTTCATCATTCTCTCCATTACTTTAATTGTTTTAGTAAATAACATTGTTCATAAGAAAAAGAAAAATGAGGAAATAGCCAAGGCCAATCGTTTTTTAAGGTTTAATGCATTCATCAATGACCTCATCTTAAATGAAAACAATTTAGAAAAATTATTTGAAGGTTTCACTTCCATTTCTGTATCCGCCGGAGGTTTCCGTTTTGCATTTGTGGCAAAACCTGATGATACAACCAGGCTATTAAAAGTCATATGCTGGGATGGTTTTGAAAACGGCTACCTTAATTTGGTCAAAAATATCAGTTCAGACTTCAGGCCTGAAGGCCAGGGACCAACAGGAAAAGCCATCCGGGAAAAGCATTACCAGTATTGTAATGACATTGCGACTGATCCAATAATGCTTCCCTGGAGAGAACAGGCACTCAGGAATAATTATCGGTCCTCAATCACACTTCCTGTTATTGTTGAGAACAAAGTCTTTGTTGTTTTATCATTGTATACAGACAAGGCTAATTTTTTTAACCCGCAAGAACTGGATATGCTCCAGAAAATTGCAGCTAATTATAGTTTTGCCATTACCAATATCCTTATCAATGAAAGAAGGCTTTTGGCTGAATCAAACCTGCATACAATTACCAAAGCAATAGAACAAAGTAGCTCTTCGGTTATAATAACCAATATTAATGGAGAAATTGAATATGTAAACCCTTATTTCCTGGCATTAACCGGTTATGCTTTAGAGGAAGTTATTGGCCATGATCCAAGCATATTAATAGCAGGAGACCCGGCTTCAGAAGAGTATCAAGCAATTTGGAACCAACTGCTTTCAGGAATTCCCTGGTCAGGGGAGCTTTTAAACAGGAAAAAAAATGGCGAACCTTATTGGGAAAATGCGGTAGTATCTCCGGTGGTAGATGAAAACAAAAAAATCATTCATTTCGTGGCAGTAAAGGAAAATATTACTGTGAAGAAACAACTCACAGAAGCAATTACTGAAAACAACCTTGTTATTGCACATATTTTAAAAGCTACAATTGATATTATATCAGTAGAAGACAAAACAGGTAAGCGGATTCTGATAAGCGAATCTGCTGAAAAAATTTTCGGCTATTCCAAGGAAGAAATGCGAAGCATCCCGGGATTTTTCTGGTTACATGAAAATACTGCCGGGCCTGATATTGACAGATCTTTCATTGAAGCCAGGCTTAAATCGGGTCAGTCGCTCAACCAGTATGAGACCAACAACTTTTCCAAAAAAGGGCAACATTTGGTTATTTCCTGGACCACTATCTGGGACAAAGAAACTTCCTGTTATTATTCTATTGGCAGAGATATTACCCTGAAAAGAGAAATTACCCGGCTCAGGGAAAAAGAAAAGGAAATAACAGAGTTAAAAATCAGGAAAGCGGTATTTGAGGGGGAGGAAAGACAAAAAAGAGTTTTTAGCCTGGAATTGCATGATAATATCAACCAGATTCTGGCTGCCATTCAAATGTACTTTGACATGTACTTACTAAACCGCAAGGAGGAAATACTTATCAGCGTAAAGGAAATGATCAGTAATGCCATACAGGAAATCAGGAACCTTTCTCACAATATCGCCCCCCTGCCCGATTTAGGGATCGGCTGGATTCCAACTATCCGGCAATTGTTACAAAGATTTGGTAACAATGAAAAAACTCTATTTCATTTTGAAGCAGATAAAGAAGTATATGTACTGGACAATGATTTAAAGCTATCCATTTATCGGATCATACAGGAACAGATCAATAACATACACAAATATGCAAAAGCAAGAAATGCTTATATTTCTTTATCTGAAAAAGATGCTATACTGAAGCTGGTTATACAGGATGATGGCATTGGCGCAAACCCGGATCAGCTGAACAATGGTATTGGTTTAACCAATATACAAACCCGCAGTTCTATGTTCCGGGGTCATATGCATATTGAAACAAATCCAAATAAGGGGTTTAAATTACAGATTGAATTTATATTGTGATTTATTGAATATTATTTAACTACTTAAATTTCAATCAGTTAAGCGAAGGGTCAAAAAAATATTTTTTTGACCCTTCAA
This sequence comes from Bacteroidota bacterium, assembly GCA_039795695.1. Taxonomy (GTDB): domain Bacteria; phylum Bacteroidota; class Bacteroidia; order Chitinophagales; family Chitinophagaceae; genus Sediminibacterium. The sequence continues at coordinate 24,145 of JBDKLG010000206.1, read as the reverse complement.
TATGTAATAAATTTATATTGTTAAAACCTGCTAATTTCAGTTTGCTGTTTTTTAAACAGCTAGCTGATAAAATCCAAAGTCATTCCATTTGATTTATTTATCCAAAAATTACAGCTCTGGCATGTAATGCAATGGCTATTTTTTTAAATTGGTTTGATTTTCTCCCCCAACAATAACCTGCTGCATTGTTGAACTAATAACTAATTTTGTACCAGTCAGGATACTGATCTGGTGAAAACCAAACTGTATGAAAATCTTATTGGCCGATGACCACACAATTGTAAGAGATGGCATTACAATGCTTTTGAAAGAAGCCTATCCCTTTGCAGAAATTATTGCTGTATCTGATACAGTAGATTTATTAAAACAGGTACGCAAGGAAAAATGGGATGTAATTATTTCGGATATTTCTATGCCTCCGGGAGATTCCGGCTTAGATGCCATTAAACAGATAAAGGAACATGCACCTTCCATCCCCATCATTATTCTAAGCATGCATGAACCCGACCAGTATGCTGTAAGGGCATTCAAAGCGGGTGCCATGGGATATATCACCAAAGGGGCTGCCACCAACGAACTGGTGAAAGCAGTTAACCAGGTTATTTCCGGAAAAAAATACATCACCGGTGAAGTAGCAGAAATTTTAGCCAATGCATTTGAACACATCAACCAGTCAAAAAATATTGACCTGCTTTCCAACAGGGAACTGGAAGTATTCAAGCTGCTTGCTACCGGAAAATCAATTGCCGATATTGCCAGAATATTGATCCTCAGTCCGAATACCATCAGTACTTTTCATTCAAGAATCTTCCAAAAAATGGGTTTCCTGAATGATATGGAACTAATTCGCTTTGCGGTTGACCATAAAATAATTTAGCAGATCCTGTTACCGGCTTTACCATGAATATTGATTCCTGAAAGAAATACTATTCAGCACGCTCCCTTATATTTAATCACTCTCTTCAAGATGCAGGTGCTGGTGATGAGCCCCGGCTGCGATATGCAAGGCAAAGCAGGCCAATGCAGTGTCTTTCAGAATATTAATCATGGCCAGTTTTTGCATTTCTTTATCGCCAGCCCATAAGTAATTGGGTAAATGAAATACGAAAATGAAGATGAAGAGCAATACTGCTAAAACATACCCAGACAATTTAACAAGCCGGTTGGTAATAAATGAAATACCTGCCAGAATAAATGCTGCTCCCAATAAGTGGGCCCATATAATTCCACCGGGAACGGAAGGAGGAACATAGACTACCAGTTCATGCGCATTTAAAAAGTGATAAACGCCAAAACAAATCATGACAACTGCCAATAGATAAATGGCAAATCGGGATATAATGTGGTATTGTTTCATAACAGGGTATTTGGTTGCTATAAGTTACAACCATTCTCTGCCAAATGCAAATAAAATACCTATTAATTCTCAAAATAAGGAACCTGGTCACGAGAGTACTTATCCTGCTGTTTCCAATAAGCCAAAGTAACTACCCGGCCTGTTGCCGTTTTCAACGCACGTCCAAAAATAGCATTGGTGGCATTGAACATCAGGTCTGTAACACCAATCGTAAAACTTGCAGGAGGAACTGCTGCTGCTTCCTGTACAGGTACGGCTTCGGTTGCCGGAGCTGCTGCGGGGGCCAGTTTGGGAGGCGGGCTTTCGATAACAATTACCTGGTATTGATTCAGTTCAAGAATTCCTTTTAGAAATTCCACACGACCGGCAGATGCATTCTTCTCCACAATAGCACATTTGGTGCCATTGAGGTCTTCAAATTCGTGGTTTTTATTGATAGCCATACAAACAGTTTGTTTAATCAAAAAACTTCCTGCCTTTATTTAGCGTTGTAACAAAGTAAACTCAAGTATTACTGCTAAGTGAAAAAATATAATCGTATACCACACTCAGCAGCCCTGTTACCAAAATACCGATTACACAAATATACAAGGCAATCCTGGGCAGCAAAGGAACGGTTAATCCCTCTATCGGTTTCTCGTTCGAATCCATAAAAATGGCTTTCACAATCCGGAGATAATAATAAAATGAAATAACCATATTGATTGCGGCAATACCTATGAGCCAATAATTTCCTTTTGCTGCACCCGCCATCAAAAGGAAAAATTTACCAAAGAAACCGGCAGTTGGCGGAACCCCCGCGAGCGAAAACAGGGCAATGGTCAATACCCATGACAGTAACTTATTATTGCTGTAAAAAGCTTTGTAGTCATCTATATTTTCTCTTCCTGTTAAAGCAGTTACCAAACCGATTACTCCAAATGCTGCCAGATTGGAAAAAAGGTATACCAGGATAAAATATACGACTGATGCCGTTCCTGCCTGTGAACTACCCGAAATGCCCACCAGGATAAAACCGACCTGTGCAATAGAAGAAAAAGCCAAAAATCTTTTGATATTATTCTGCCGAAGTGCAAATAGATTTCCGATCACAATAGTCAGCAATGAAAGCAGGAAGATCATCTGGTACCATATTTCTCCCAGGGGTTTGAATACGGTATACAATACCGAAACGAATACAAATAAGACTGCCCCTTTTGATACAACAGATAAAAAGGAAGTAACTGCTACGGGTGCACCCTCGTATACGTCTGCTGTCCATAAATGAAATGGAACGGCAGAAATCTTAAACCCGAAACCGGAAAACAATAGTATAAAAGCGAAAATTTGCAGGGGGTTACCGGAGAGATGGGCAGGCAATTCGCTAAACAGCAATGTTCCGCTACTGCCATAAACAAAAGAAATACCCATGAGCAATAGCCCGGATGAGAAAGCAGATGAAATAATCATTTTCATGGCTGCTTCTGATGAACGGCGCTTGTACAGGTCAAAATTAACTGCTGCTGCCAATGGTATGGTTGACAGTTCTAATCCCAGGTAAAACATCAACAGGTTTCCTGCCGAAATCATGAAATACATACCCAGTAAGGATGACAGGAGCAGGAGGTAAAATTCAATCACCTGCTTATGTGTTTTCAGCCAGTTATAAGACTGCATTGAAATGATCAGCAATGCCAGGCTTAAAATATTTTTTTCCAGTATGATTAACTGGTTGGTACGGAACATCTCATTAAACAATATACCCTCCCTGCCTCCAAAAAAACCTGCAACAACATGAATGAACAATAAAAAGTTAACCAGGTTAAGAATGGTCTCATTTGACCTGTCTTTGCCCAGTTTCAGGAATAATAACAGGAAAATGATTCCCGTTATCACCAGTTCCTGTTTCATCAATATAAAGAAATCGGTTACCATAAGTCAGTTCATTTTTGGGTCATCGCTTTTCCTAGCTGAAGCATAATCGTATCTGTTCCCGGTGTTATCAGATCATTGATTAAAAAAGGTGCTACGCCAATTAATACAATGCCTAATACCAGGATAGCTGCTGCTGTTTTTTCATTCCAGCTCGCATCTGTCAGGGATGCATAAGTATCGTTCAAAGGACCCATCACGGTTTTTCCTGCGGCCCTCAATATGTAAACGGCTGTTACCACAATAGAAGCACATGCGAGAATGGTTGCCAACCGGTACCAGCCATCCGGATTTTGCCAGGAGCCCATGAATACGGTCATTTCAGCTACAAAACCACTGAAGCCGGGCAAGCCAAGTGAGCAGAGGCCTGCAATCACAAAAATGGTGGAGATAAAAGGCATCACTTTTAACAGTCCGCCCAATTGTTCTACCATGCGTGTATGTGTTCTGCTGTAAACCATTCCGATAGCGGCAAAGAAGAGGGCTGTCATTAAACCATGTGATACCATTTGCAATACGGCTCCATTGATGGAAGTTTGTGTAAGCATTCCTATTCCGAGTATTACAAAGCCACAATGGCTTACAGATGAGTATGCATTGATGTACTTCAAATCGGTTTGCATCATTGTAGCGAATGCGCCATAGATGATGGCAATGGTAGCAAGCAGGATGATGATCCATGAATAGGCATGTGCCGCATCAGGCATTAAAAAAGTTGCCACTCTTAAGCAGCCATAACCACCCAGTTTCATTGAAATACCCGCAAGAAACATTGATGCGGCTGTTGGGGCCGAAGCGTGACCATCGGGTACCCAGGTATGGAAGGGGAACAATGCCGCAAAAATACCAAAGCCCAGAAAGGCGAATGGGAAAAATGTTTTTTGTATTTCCAGCGGTATTTTCATCTGGGCTATTTCCATGATGTTGAAGGAATGTGTTTGGTTATACAACCCCATCAATCCTACAAAAACCAGTGCAGACCCTGCCATCAGCATCAATGCCAGTTTCATGGCACTGTATTCTTTTTTACCACTGCCCCAGATGCCAATCAGTAAAAACTTGGGAATAACCGCTACTTCCAAAAAGAAGAACAGGGTGAAGAGATCGAGTGAAATAAAAAATCCATACGCTCCCATGCTCAGCAAAACCAGGAGAAAGAAAAATTCCTTACTCAGTTTTTCCATTGTCCATGATACCAGGATGCCCGCCACCACTACAGATGCCGTTAAGAGCATCATTGCAATCGATATCCCATCTACTCCAATATGGTAATGTATGTTCAATGCATCAAACCATACAGTGTCAGATTCAAAGAGCATGGGGGCATGACCGGTTCCGTTCCGCTCTTTCCAATAAGCACCCAATAAAAACAGGGTGAGTACCAATTGCAGAACAGCTCCGGCCAGGGCAACCGTTCTTACCTGCTTCAACCCATTGCAAAACAGGATAAGTATGGCGGTGATGAGTGGCAACAGTATGAGCAATGAAAGATTCATATATTAACTATTTCCATAAATAAATAAAAATGACTGCCAGGGCGGCAACTCCTCCAAAAAAATACAATGCATAGCTCTGTACTTTACCCGACTGGACTCCTTTTATTAAAAAAGAAATCTTTTCAGTAATCGCCGCCAATAAGTTCATCAGTCCATCAACAATATTTTTATCAATCCATGCTATTGGTGCGCCAATGAACGGGAAAATAATTTTTTTGGTAATGAAGATGTATAATTCATCCATGTAAAATTTTCTGCTTGCAGCTTTATACAGGCCTCCCATGGCAGTCGCAATTTTTTCTGGTTTGTTATTGGCAGTTTTGTACATGACCGTTGCCAGTAAAATGGCCAGTGCGGATAGGCCAACAGGTACAATGGAAAAAAGCAGGTCGGTATGGGTTTCCAGTGCTGCCCCATCAGCAGTAATAAAACGGGAAAAGGGTACAAACCCAACAAGCAGGGCACATACAGCCAGTATGACCAGGGGGAGTTTCATCGTTATGGTTCCTTCACCATGTGTATCGTGCAAAACTGTTTCCTTGCTCCAGAATATGGAATAATACAATCGGAACATATAAAAAGAAGTGAGTGCTGCCGTAAACAGCGCTACTGCATAAATCAATTTATTGGAATGAAAGGCAGCGGTTAAAATTTCTTCTTTGCTGAAGAAGCCTGCAAATGGCGGGATTCCTGCAATTGCGAGGCATGCGATCAAAAATGAAATATGTGTAATGGGCATGTATTTTCTTAAACCGCCCATATCTTTCATCTCATTGCTGTGAACCATGTGTATCACAGCGCCTGCTCCCAGAAATAACAGTGATTTAAAAAAAGCATGTGTAAAAAGGTGGAACATGGAAGCCATATAGCCCAGGCCCTCTTCACCGGTTTGTTTGGAAACACCCAGTGCAAACATCATGTAACCAATTTGCGACATGGTAGAGTAAGCCAGCACTCTTTTGATATCGGTTTGAGTGCAGGCTATTACAGCAGCCAATAGTGCAGAGAATGCCCCAACATACGTAACTATTTGAAGGGAGGCAGCATCCATTGAAAAAACAGGGAATAATCTTGCTACCAGGTAAACACCCGCTACTACCATGGTTGCAGCATGAATCAATGCCGAAACAGGGGTGGGGCCTTCCATTGCATCGGGTAACCAGATATGCAGGGGGAACATGGCTGATTTACCCGCACCTCCGGCAAATACCAGTGTTAAGCCCCAGGTTAGCATGGATATGCCTAAAAAGCCTGCTGTAGCTATTCCCGTATACGCTGCAGATTGAGCAGAACCAAGTTTTTCTATCAATAGCTGAATGTCCAGGGTATCGCTGTAAAAAGCGAGTATCAGTATGCCAATCAGAAAACCAAGGTCGGCAAAGCGTGTTACAATAAATGCTTTTTTGGAAGCCGCAACAGCCGATGGTTTTTCAAAATAATACCCGATTAAGAGAAACGAAGAAACACCTACCAGCTCCCAGAACATATATACCTGGAAAAGATTACCCGCTAATACCAGTCCCAGCATTGAAAATGTGAACAGGGATAAAAATGCATAGTAGGTAGCAAAACGTTCTTCCCCTTTCATGTAGCCCAGACTGAACAGGTGAACCATCAGCGAAACAAAAGTGACAACCACCAGCATCATTACTGAAATGGGGTCAACAATGATGCTGATGTCGATAGATACATTTGGGGTAAAACTGAGCCATACATATTTAAAGGCGGTAATTTTCTGGTAAACCCCATTCAGTTTTCCATCCACAAAAAAATACTGACCGGCAGTTACAAATGACAATACCGTAGAAGCCAGTAAGGACAAGGTTCCCAGAGGACCGGATACTGTTTTGATGTACTTCCTTCCAAAAATACCCAATACCAGAAAACTGATCAGGGGTATTAAAGGTATCCATATGATGTAAAAATAATTTGACATCTTTTTAAAATTTCAGTTCAGTAGCATCCTCTACATCGATAGACTGGTGGCTTCTGTATAAGTTGATAATAATGGCAATGGCAACTGCTGCTTCGGCAGCGGCAATGGTTATGATAAATAAGGTAAAAAATATCCCATCCATTTTTTCAGGATAGAGGTATTTGTTGAAAGCCACGAAATTGATGTTGACACTGTTCAGCATCAGCTCTACAGACATCAGCATGGTAATCATGTTTCTGCGTGTAAACAATCCATACATACCAATACAGAACAACGCCGTACTGAGAAACAGGATATGTGTAAGCGGTATACCGGTCATTGTTTATTTGTTTTCAGTTGTATTTGCAACAGTTTTTTCCTTGTTTTTCATGGCTATTACGATACATCCGATCATAGCAGCAAGTAATAACATACTCACTACTTCAAATGGGAGTATAAAGCCATGTTCTGTAGTACTCAGCATTTGCGTACCAATTTCGCCAACCGCAACCTGAAAAGGGCCTTTCTCCACTTCATTGAATCCATGTTCTGCAATCAGCTGCCCAATACCTGCCAGTCCGAACAGAACAGCCAATAGGGAGAAGGTGATTCTTTTCCATCCCGGTTTCGGCATTTCTTTTCCTGACTGTTGCGTAAGAAAGATGGAGAAAATAATCAGTACCACAATACCTCCCACATACACTACAATCTGAACAGCCCCCACAAATTCTGCCTGCATCCAGAAATACAAAGCTGCGATTCCTACCAAAGAAAAAAGCAACCAGATGGCCGAACGGAAAATTTTTCGCGTGGTAACAGCCAATATACCTGTGCCTAAAATAAAGGCAGCGATGGTATAAAATATAATCGCAGATGCACTCATCATTCAATGCCCTCCTTAACTTTTGATCCCGGTTTGTTTAATTTTTTGGTTAGTTGATTCCTGTCGTAAACACTGTGTTCAAAATTCTGTGCCATTTTAATAGCGTCTGACGGGCAGGATTGTATGCATAAATTACACATGGTACATAATTCCAGGTGATAGATAAATGTATCGATGGCTTTTTTCTTTTTTCCTTCGGGTGTGATGTCGAATTTGGTAATGATTTTGATTGTTCCATTCGGGCATGCCAGTTCACAAGCTGTACAGCCGGTGCAGGTATGTTCATTATTTTCATCGTGCGGCATTACTACCTCTCCCCTGAAACGCTCAGCCAGCTTAAGTGTAGACCGGTTATCGGGGTATTGTTCTGTAATAATTTCTTTGGGGTGCAGAAAATAATAGCCTGTTTTTCTCATGCCCTTCAACAGAGAACTTACTCCTGTGTAAACGTCTTTTATGTACTCTTTAATAAACATGCAAGCCTTTTACAATTTAAAAATGCCAGCCAAGTATGGCAATTACAGTTACCAATATCAAATTGAACAAACTGATTGGCAGTAAATATTTCCATTCCAGGTTCAATAACTGATCTACACGAAGCCTTGGAAAAGTCCACCTGAACCACATGATCAGGAATATCAGGAAAAATGTTTTTCCCATAAACCAGATACTGGAAGGGATATAATCCATGATATGGTTGAATGCGTCCCAGTGTCCGATATGAAGCGGCATCCATCCTCCCAGGTAAAGGGTAGCACCAATACCACAAACAATAAATATGTTGATGTATTCTGCCAGAAAGAACAGGGCAAAACGCATTCCTGAATATTCTGTGTGAAAGCCCGCGGTTAGTTCTGATTCAGCTTCTGCCAGATCAAAAGGGGCCCGGTTGGTTTCAGCCGTTACGGCTATTAAAAAGATGACAAAGGAAATTATCACCGGAATATGCCCTTTGAACAACCACCAGCCATTCTCCTGCGATGCAATGATATCGGATAGCTGCAGGCTTCCTGTTAATACCACGATTGTTAAAACCGACAGGCCTGCCGACAATTCATAACTTACAATCTGCGCACCGCTGCGCATGGCTCCCAGGAGAGAATATTTGTTGTTACTTGCCCAGCCTGCCATTAAAATCCCAATAACAGAAAGTGATGAAATGGCCGAAATATAGAGTACCCCAATATTGATATCCCATATTTGAAAACCTTTGGCAAAAGCAATGGGGGCCAATAACAGCATGGCAACAATCATTACAATAAAAGGGGCGAGGTTGAATAAAAATTTGTCGGCCAGATCGGGTGTCAGTCCTTCTTTCATGATCAGTTTGATCGTATCGGCCACTGTTTGGAATATTCCTCCGGGCCCTACCCTATTGGGTCCTAAACGGATCTGTATATGTGCTGCCACTTTTCTCTCCATCAAAACCAATACCAGTCCTAACACAGCAAACAAACCAATGGCCAATAAAATGATGATTGCACATTCTATGACCAATGCAAAGCCCGGATCGAATTGGCTGTAGAGCCAGTTTTGGATTGCGTTTGTTATGCCTTCGAGACTGAACATATTGGTTATTTTTTTGTGATTGGCTGTTAATAATCTTATCAGCCAATCTCTTCCATACAGTTTACCCTAAACTATTCGCCATTCATTATCTATCAATATCCGGTATCACCAAATCCAGTGTACCCATGGTTGCCATCAGATCTCCAATCTTGCTGCCCCTGGCCATATGATCTAATGCAGAAAGATTGGAAAAGCCGGGAGACCTGAATTTAATGCGGTAAGGAGTAGTTCCCCCCTCACTTACAATGTATACGCCCAGCTCTCCTCTGGCTGTTTCAACCCTTGTATAAAATTCACCTTTGGGTGGTTTGATAACGGCTTTTGTTTTTGCCTGAAAATCGCCTTCGGGAATATTATCAATCAATTGTTCGATGATGCGGATGCTTTGGTTCATCTCCTTCACGCGCACCATATACCTTGCAAAAGAATCGCCTGCAGTATCCAGTACTTCATCAAATGCTACCGTATCATATACTTCATAGGGATAGAGTTTTCTGATGTCGCAGCTTACACCGCTTGCCCTTGCTACCGGGCCGCTGCAGCCATAGGAAATCGCATCTTCTTTCGAAAGGATGCCAATGCCTTTTGTCCTGCTTTGAAAAATCACATTATTGGTAACCAGGTCTTCGTATTCGGTAACTTTTTGTTTGAATTGCTGAACAAATGCTTTTACTTTTTTCTGAAAATCCGGATGAATGTCATACATCACTCCTCCCGGAACAAGGTAGTTCATGGTTAATCTGGCTCCGCAGGTTTCTTCCATGATATCGGTAATCAGTTCCCTTTCCCGAAATGCATAGAAGAAGGGGGTAAAAGCACCCAGGTCCATGGCCATTGCACCTATCCACAATTCGTGAGAAGCGATGCGGGTAAGTTCGCATAGAATGGTGCGGATTAGTTTTGCGCGTTGGGGAACTTCTATCTGCATTGATTTTTCAACGTTCAGTGCACATCCCAGGTTATTGATATGTGATGAGAGGTAATCCATCCTGCTGGTCACATAAATAAACTGCCGGTAATTCAGACTCTCGCACATTTTTTCAATGGAGCGGTGTATATAGCCAAGATGGGGTTCGATTTTTTTAATGGTTTCTCCGTTCAGGGTAATCACCAGGTGCAACACCCCATGTGTAGCAGGGTGCTGTGGTCCCATATTGATGACCAGTTCATCTTCTGCACTTTCCCTGCCTGCCATTCCTTTGATGATTTCCGTTTGGGTATACATTTTATCGCCTAGAGTTTAATCATGTTAATAGGGTCTTCAAAATCTTTTCTCAAGGGGTAGCCTTCAAAATCATCCGTCAGGATCAGTTCTCTTAAATCGGGATGGTTGAGGAAATTAACCCCGAATAATTCAAACACTTCTCTCTCATGAAATTCTGCCGTACGCCAGATATCACTAACGGTGGCTATTTCCGGATTTGTTCTGTCTAAAATTGATTTTACTACTATAGTATGTCTGTGTGTGGTAGAACTCAAATGGTATACCACCGTTAAATGCGTTTTCCAGTCGATGCAGGTAAGACAAAACAGGTAATCAAAATGCAGGTTACCGGAACGCAGTTCAGATGCCAGTTCTTTCCAGTTTTTTGCATCAACCTGTACATTCAGCCATTCACCAGTTTCATCAAAAACAGCAGCCGGTTGAACGGTACTGATATAGGTTTTGATTTCTTCGTTGTTCATACTGCTTTCTGTGTTATACTATGGATGATTCCCTGATTTGTTCCCTGGTTAATCCTGTTTTTATTTTTTCCTGCAATGTAATCAGTGCGTGCAATAAGGCTTCGGGCCTGGGCGGGCATCCGGGTATGTATACATCAACGGGTATGATATGGTCAGCCCCTTTCACAACAGAATAAGTATTGTAAAAGAAAGGACCTCCGCTGATGGCGCAGGCGCCCATAGCAATTACGTATTTGGGATCAGCCATCTGGTCGTATAATCTTTTGAGAACAGGGGCCATTTTATTTACAATGGTTCCTGCAATAATGATTACATCGGCCTGGCGGGGTGTGGCGCGGGCCACTTCAAATCCAAAGCGCGAAAAATCGTATTTGGCAGATGCGGCAGACATCATTTCAATGCCACAGCAGCTGGTGGCAAAAGTTAAGGGCCACAAAGAATTGGAGCGGGCCCAGTTAATCAATCCGTCAAAACTGCTTACTACAATTCCGCCACCGGCTGTTGGATGAATTTCGCCCGGAAAATCATCGGGGATGGCTGCTGTAGATTTTGCTAAGTCCATTTTAAAGCGCCTTTTTTATGTGCATACAAGAAACCCATGAATAAAATGAATACAAATACCAGTATCTCCAATAATGCAACCATGCCTGTTTTCTTAACCACCACGGCCCATGGATACATAAAGACCAGTTCTACATCGAATATTAAAAAAAGAAGGGCAAAAAGGTAATAACCTACATTAAACTGGTGCCAGGGAGAGGTTTGCGTAGGGATGCCGCACTCATAAGCCTGTCCTTTTTGGGGGTTTGTGCTTTTTTTAAGAAGAAATTTTCCAACCAGAATACCACCTGCAGAAAATAAAACTGCCGCGAGAATCAGGGCGATTAATGAAATGGCTCCCATATGCAATTGTCAGGTTTAGTATTTTACCTAATCCAATGTAATTTAGGGATATTTCAAATCAAAATAAAAATGAATAAGCAATTCGGTCAGAATAATTTTTACCTGTAAATAAAAGAAAATAAAAAATGAGAAAAATCAGCAAAGAAGCCCTTTTTTACTGATTTTTTTCATGTATCAAAGAAAGGATATGTGTTGTCTCTTCCCTTAACTGCTGCATCATTTCGCCCAGTTGCCCTTCTGCTATTTCGGTAGGTTTATTGAGGATGATGGCAATGGCTGAAAGCTTATTCATGGCGGCAGACAATGCAGTGCCTTTTAGCTTGTGCGCCGCTTTTTTCAATGCCGCCAGGTCGCCGCTCTGATAATGATTCTCCAGGTCCTTCAGTGAATTGCTTAATTCGGATTTGATTACCTGCAGGAAACCCTTAAATGACTCCTCATCATTTCCTACAATCATTTTCAGGTGATCGAAATTAATATGTTCCTTAATGATGTCTTGATTTAGCATGATGGATTCCATAAGTCTATTTTATGCAGTGGTATCAATTGCAAGGGTAAAGGAATAGCTGCCTGGCAGCAAAGAAACAAGGGTTTCGAAATTTGCAAAACTGTTTGCGAAAGAAAATACATGACCAACCGGTAAAATACTTTTATTGGGGTAAGCATGCCTAAAGAGCGCATCCGTTGATTCCTGCCAGAGAAAGCCGGTCAATTGTATCATGGATAAGTTGGATTTATTTTCTTCCTGCTAACCGACCACTTTGTTCAGTTAACAGATAATTACCCAAACAAGGTACAGAAATGAACGGAATCGGGAAAAACTGAAAAATAAATATCCGTTAAAAAGGCTATTTATTTTTATATCATAATGTAAATTAATGATTTACATATAATCAATACTTAGCTAATATAAAATAGGGCTTTCCCGGCAATTCATTTGTTATTTCATTCCCGCGCAAGTTTACTAACTTACCACAGAACTATCCGAACGGTAACTGTGCGGATACACTCACCTGTTACACAAAATACCAGCGCCTTGAAGCAACAACATTTTGAATACCTTACCAAACACAAGAGCAGAAATTTTTCTGATGCAAAACAGCGCATTCTTTACAGTTTCAATAATGTAGAGTCTGCCATCATCGGGCAGGTGGAAGAAGAGGGTAATTATATCAGCCTTTATGAATACCGCGGCCCCTATATCGGCACTGAATTTCTGATATCATTTTCCAAAAATTCTGTTTCGTATAAACTGATTCGTGTAGTGGAAAAGGAAGCCGATGAGCTTCAAACAGCCAATACAGGCATTTAGCCCCACTTTATTTGTCGAACAACCTCCGATGATAATTTATCTGCCCAAGGTGATAATTTAAATGCGCGAGCAAATGAAGCAGGAAATATTCATGCGTCATTGATTCACCCAATACATTTTCCGGATAATCAGTATCAAGGGAAGATTCGGGCATGTTTTTAAGCGCAGCTGTAACGACTTGTATGGTATGTTCAATCAGTTCATTGATGACTGTAATCGGTACATTTTTATCGCTGAATTCCAACGGTCTGTTTCGGGTATAGGCAAATCCGCCTATCTGCAAGCCAATATAATGCTGCAGGTTACCAAGCAGGTGCAAACAAAGGTTTCCACCAGCATTGGTGATGCCGTTGCCTGCCAGCCATAAATTGGCTTCACTTGAATAACTATTGATTTCTTTTTGCAGTTTGCGCATATCCTTTTCAAAGAGTAAGGCAAGATTTTCTTTAATCATGGTAGCTGTTTTTTAAGCATTGTTATACACTTTAATCACCGATTCACGAATAGGCCCGGCTTTTTCAGAAACGATGAATTCCATGATTTCAGCCAAAGCTCCTGGTTTTACCCAGATAGACGGGTCCACATCCGGCATGCTTTTCCTGTTCAGTGGGGTATCCAGGGTAGAGGGTGCGATTACTGTTGCCGTTACATTTTTCCCTTTTGTTTCTGCATTAATCATCGCAGCAAGTGTGAACAGCAATGATTTTGACAAGCCGTAGGCAACCAGCCCCTTACCCGCATCTGGTTCCAATGCCGGCCTGGCTCCGATAAAAACCAGTCGGCCAGAACCTTTATCCAGCATATGTTTCAGCAAAGGCCTGGTAATATGATAGGCCGTTTCAAAGTTCAGGCTAATCTGTTCGAGGATGGCGGACGATTTGGTGGAAGCGATATTGCCCATGTTAAAACCTCCTACCAGCATCAATGCGGCATCAATTTGTCCGTACTGTTTGATTGCGGCATTGATAAATAAGTCGGTGGTTTCTTCACTATTTAAATCAACCACCTGCACCATCAGTTCGGGATCCGGTTCCAGGTCATGAATCATCTCTGCTGCATAAACAGTTGCCAGCACACGGTATCCTTTTTGCAAAAATTCCTTTGTTACTGCTTTCCCAAGGTTTCCATTGGCACCGGTAATGATAACAGTCTTCATACTGCAAAAATTTAGCTGCTGATAAATAGGGCTGGTGTAAGTTACAAAGAATTGAACTATTTCTTTTGTGCACTAACCAGCAGGTTAATCGTCATGGCATTCGATAGTACTTCACTGGCAGGTGCAATTTTGAAATCGGAGCGGTTGATTTTCAATTCTCCTGAAAATATCCAGCCATTGTTTTCTTCTTTGGCCCTGAAAGGGAAGATTATTTCCCTGCCAATGCCTTTGATAACCAGCAACCCTTTAAAAATATAGGTTTCCGCATTGGGGGCCCTGCTTATTTGCCTGGAGCTTAGGCTGATTCTGGGAAATTTTTTAACCGCCAGGTATTCATCGGTTTTCAGGTTTTCATCCCGCACATCGATACCTGTATTAATCGTATTTGCATCGATGCTTACATCAAAAAAAGATGCTTTGAGATCGGTGGGTGTAAAGTGAATAGTACCCTCCAGTCCTGTCAGAATGCCTTCCACATTCATTCCTACGTTCCTGATATTAACAATTATTTTTGAATCCTTATTGCTGGGAAAATAATCCTGGGCAGCGGCCTGCATGTACAATGCGGCAGCTATTAATACCATGAATATTGGCCTCCCATTCAAAAAATTTAGTGAATAAACAACAGGTTTCATGGACTTAAACTTGTGCAATGCTTATAAAAATACAGCAGTTGGCCAATTCACCCAAGATTTATTCTTTGATCTCACCTGAACAGTACCTGTGTGGAAATTAGGGAAATCGCTTTTTTATTGAAGCCGGTGATGGATTATACAAATACCTGAAATAAATGATTATTCTTTACCTGAACCGTTTAAATTGCAATACAATTTTTATGGCATGAGAACAAGATTATTCTGTCTATTGGTTTTTATAGCCAATTTCCTGATTTTTCAAAAGGGCCGGGCCCAGTCCATCGATTCGATGATGGGCATTTATGCGGAAAATTTCCCTACAGAAAAAATGCATATTCATTTCGACAAATCCATCTACAATAAGGAAGAAACCATTTTTTACAAAGTCTATATTCTTTCGGGTTCAGAATTGAGCCTGCTTAGTAAGAATGTATACCTTGAATGGTATGACACGACCGGAAAAATGATTAAGCAAACCGTTGCGCCATTGTTTCAATCCACCGCCAAAGGCTCTTTCGAAATTCCCGCCGATTATGCAGGTAATTTTATTCATGTAAAAGCTTTTACCCGCTGGATGTTGAATGATGACCCTGCTTTTGCTTATGAGAGAGCACTTACAATCAATGCAGCCGGAGCAGGCCCGGAAAGAAAACCCATCGTTTATACAACAAAAGTGGAAAGCTTTGCGGAAGGGGGTATGCTGGTGGAGGGTTTGAATACCCGTATTGCCTTTAAAGCCACCAATCAATTCGGTAATCCGGTTTTTATTAAAGGATTATTGATTACAGATAAAAACAAGACGATTGACAGTTTACAGGTAAAGCATGATGGCATGGGCAGTTTTACCTTTCTTCCAAAACCAACTGAATCTTATCTGTTAAAATGGACAGATGAAAACGGCAAAACAGGAACGACTCCTATCGCTTCAGCAAAAAAAGAGGGGGTTAATCTTTCCGTTAAAACAACCAACGAAAAAGCACTGGTACAGGTACAAAGAACTGCCGGTATTCCTGAGAATTTTAAAAAATTGAACCTGCTCGTTCACATGAACCAGAACCTTTTGTATAAGGTTAACCTCAATTTTAACGAGAAAACTGCTTTAACGGCAGAAATTCCGATTGACGAACTTTCCACGGGCATTCTGCAATTTACCTTATTCAGCTCCGATTGGCTACCCATTTCAGAAAGACTGGTATTTGTAAACAACCGCCTGCATGAGTTTAATACAAAACTCACGGTTGGTATTGCCGACCTTGGCAAAAGAGGCAAAAATGTATACGAGTTTTATGTAACCGATACTGCGATTACCAATATGTCGGTTTCCATTACCGATGCAGGTGTTTCAGTACCCGATCAAAATACCATTTACAGTGATATTTTATTAAGCAGTGAGTTAAAAGGAAAAATACATAACCCTGCTTATTATCTTTCAAGCGATGCAGACAGTGTTACAGCTAACCTTGATTTGGTGATGCTGACCAATGGCTGGCGAAAATTTGACTGGGATAAAATAAGAGCCGGGATAAAACCCGTATTACGCTATCCCAGAGAAACAGATTTCATGCGGATAACAGGAAAAGTACTGGGCATGAAATCGATCAGTTCCAGTACCCCGCTTATGCTGAACCTGATAGTTCAGGGTAAAGACAGAAGTAAAAATTTTGCTTTCCTCCCTATTGAAAAAGATGGTTCTTTCGAACAAAAGGGGATGTATTTTTATGATACGGCACGTATTTTCTACAGCTTTAACGGGAAGGACAAACTCACAGATATTACTCAGGTACAATTTGAAAACGGGCTTTTGCGCCAGCTGCCAAAAAAAATTCAGTTTGGAGAAGTATACAGGCCTTTTTCGGGCTCTGACAGTCTTGCCAAATTAAAAATGAACCAGTATTTAACCGAACAGGAACTGCTGAAAAAAAGAATGGCTTCTACTACCCTGCAGGAGGTTATTGTAAAATCAAGGGTTAAAACCAAGGAAGCGGCAATGGAAGAAAAATATGCGACCGGATTGTTTTCAGGAGGTGATGGATTCACTTTCGACCTGGTTGATGACCCATCGGCCCTGGGTGTATTGGATGTATTGTCTTATTTACAGGGCAGGGTAGCAGGCCTGCAGATATCAGGCTCGGGCAGTAATATGTCCATGAGCTGGCGGGGTGCAACACCCGACCTTTTTGTAAATGAAATGCAGTCAAGCATAGATGTAGTGCAGAGTATTTCAGTAAGAGATATTGCCATGGTTAAAGTATTCCGCCCCCCCTTCTTCGGATCAATAGGTGGCGGAAGCGGGGGAGCAATTGCCATTTACCTGCGAAAAGGCAGCGAAGCAAGAAAAGGAGACCCCAATAGCAAGGGACTTGAAAATACCGTATTGGGGGGGTATTCCAGGTTCAAGGAGTTTTATCAGCCGGTTTATGAAAAGCCGACTGATAATTTTGAGACAGACATACGTACTACTTTGTACTGGAACCCATATATTATTACCAATAAAAAAAGTCCCAGGGTTCGCATACAGTTTTATAACAATGATTTCAGTAAAAAACTGCAATTGGTTTTAGAAGGCGTGAATGCGGATGGTAAGATGACAAGGCTGGTCAAACTGATTGAATAGTCTTTGTCTTAACCGATAACTGAAGTGCCCTCATCAATTTTAACCAGGTAGTATTTCAATTCGCGCGAAAAAAGTTTTTCGAAAGCCTCCCCTACCGATGCAAGGGTTGACTCCAATGCTTCATTGTATACCAGGTTCAGAGTGCAGCCGCCAAACCCCCCTCCCATCATTCTTGCACCGATAACACCCGGATTTGTTGAAACCATTGATACCAGTGCATCTGCTTCGACGCAACTTACTTCGTATAATTGACTAAGCCCTTCATGCGTATCAAACATTTTCTTTCCAAAAGCAGCCAGGTCGCCCTTTGCCAGGTCTTCACATCCTTTTTCCAGTCTGTCTATTTCCTGTACAATATACCTGGCGCGCCTGAATATTTTTTGGTCTCCGCCAGCAAGGCAGTTGTTGACCATTTCAATATTTGCATCCCTTAAACTGGTAACATGAGGGTATTTTTTTCGGATAAGGGCCACAGCTTTTTCACATTCTTGTCTTCGTACATTATATTCTGTGGAAGCAAGGCTATGTTTTACTCCTGTGTCGAATAATACGATACTGATACCATTTGCCTCAAAAGGAATATATTGGTATTCAAGTGAGCGGCAATCCAGCTGAATAAGCCTGTCTTTTTTTCCAAACATACTTGCAAACATGTCCATGATGCCGCATTGCAGCCCCACAAACTCGTTTTCTGCTTTCTGGCAAAGCAGGGTCATCTTTTTTCTGTCGAGCCCCAGCTGAAAGAGATGGTTCAGCGCAAATATGGTAGCACATTCAACAGCAGCGGATGAAGACAAACCTGCTCCCAGAGGAACATCTCCCATAATTACCGCATCGAACCCGCTTAAAATATATCCGTTTTTTTTCAGCTGGTCTGCAACACCTAAAACATAATTAGGCCACTGTTTATCACTTTTTTCAAGCAGGGCGATTGATGATTGGTATGATTCATGCAAATCGCCCGCATGCAAATGAATAAGTTCATCCTCTCTTTTTCCAATAGCAATAAAAATAGCTTTATCAATTGCTGCAGGTAACACATAACCAAGATTATAGTCGGTATGTTCTCCCATCAAATTGATACGTCCCGGAGATCTTACTATACAGCCGGGTTCACCAAACCGTTCTTTGAAAATTTTATTAATTTCCTTGAGGATGAAATCTGACATTGAAAACTGGTTGCTTCTTTAATTAAGTACTGTTTCACTATGCATGGCAGGAATGGCTACATCCTGAAACCCTTTGCGTTTAAGCCTTCCGGCGAAATCCTGTTGTACATCATATTCCCCATGAACGAGGAATAAGGTTTGTACCATTGCGGGTGTTTGGCAGGCAAGAAACTGGCACAAATCGTCATAATCTCCATGTGCACTCATACTTCTCATCTGGCCTACTTCGGCCACTACCCTGTAGTATTCACCGAATATTTTCACTTCTCCGGCACCATTCATCAAGCGGCCGCCTAATGAATGCGGTTCACAATAACCAACAAGCAGGATGGTGTTTTTTTCGTCGTGAATATTGTTCATGATATGGTGTTTCACCCTTCCCGCATCAGCCATCCCACTGGCTGAAATGATTACACAGGGCTGAGAAAGTTCATTCAGGTTCTTGCTTTCCTCCACAGTTTTAATAAAGTTCAACCCTTTAAAATCAAAAGGATCTTTATCAGACTGCATGATTTTTTTAATTTTCTTATTAAAATTTTCTGGATAATTTTTCAGGACTTCTGTTGCTTCCCTGCTTAAGGGACTATCAACGTAATAAGGAATTGCCGGTAACCTGTTTTCGAGTTCAAGCTGGTTTAGGCTGTACAGCAATTCCTGCGTTCTGCCCACGCTGAAAGCAGGGATGATCAATTTTCCTTTTTTTTCAATACATGTTTTGTGAACCCAATCATAGAGTGCATCTACTGTGCCGTGCACTTCATCGTGCAGTTTATTGCCATAGGTACTTTCCAGTATAATATAATCCGCCTGGGGAAACAAGCCCGGTGAGCGGAGGATGGCATCGTTGTAGCGCCCTACATCGCCACTGAAGCTGATGGCAGTCGTTTTTCCTTCCTCTGTTATGCGCAAATGAACGGAAGCGCTTCCAATGATATGGCCTGCATCAACAAACATAAATTCAATGCTTTCATCAATGCGTTTCCAAACACCATAGTCTACCATTTCAAATTTTTCCAATGCATTTGCTGCATCTTCCAAATCGTACAGGGGTTCATAAGGGGGTAACCCTTGTTTAGCCCTTCTTTTATTGATAAAGCGCGTATCATCTCTTTGAATTTCTGCAGAATCTTCCAGCAGAATTCCTCCCAGTTCTTTGGTAGCAGGTGTTGCATAAATAGTTCCTGCAAAGCCCTGTTTTACCAGCCGGGGTATCAGGCCGCAGTGGTCGATATGGGCATGAGAAAGTACCAGGTAATTCACTGTTGCCGGATCGAAGCCAAAAGCACTATTCAATGCATCTGTTTCTTTTCCCATCCCCTGGAAAAGACCACAATCCAATAAAAGCTTTTTGCCATTCTTCAGGGTAATCAGGTGTTTTGAACCAGTTACCGTTCTTGCTGCGCCGTGAAATGCTATTTTCATATTTACCCCCAATCCCTAAAGGATTAACTGTACCGTTTCCTTTGGGGAAATTTTAAAATAAACTAAAATAATCTGTCAGGAAATAAGTTTTGATTTGAAACTCCAGGTAATCAGGAATTCCGACACTTCTTCTCCTGCTTCATTGGTGCCAATTGATTTGCAGGTGAGTATTTTACCTTCCCCGGTTTTAATGGCTTCTTCAACTGCAGTTTCTATTGCTATTCCATCATAGCAGGAAAAAATAATTTTACCGGTTGCTCTTTTGTAAAACCTGGCTTCTAAACCTACAACCAGCATGCTTACCGGCGGATTCCGACGATACACTTGTGCAGAAGCCAGTAATCCTGTACTCATTTCTGCTGCCATTGCCTGAACAGCGAAATACATAGACCTGAAAGGGTTTTGGTTGAACCATTTGTATTTTACTGAAACGGACGCACTCTCTTCATTCATTGTTTTGAGGGCCAGCCCGGCAAACAGGGCGGCCGGAAGTTTATTGAACATAAACCAGCGAAACTTCCACGAATGAGAAATAATTTTTTTAAACCTGTTAAAATCCGGATTCATGGTATTGCATTTGACTGATAAGCCGGTTATCAAGCAGATAACCCTGCACAATTGCTACCTTAAATGTAGCAAGTATTTATGGCAACAGAAATTTAAAAGAGAATTCATGAAATGCTTATAACAAAAGGGCAGCAAGGGCATAATCGGCAAAAAGTATCAGGATGCAGCTAACGACTACCGCACTTGTACTGGCCCTGCCTATCTCAAGCGATCCTCCTTTCACATTGTATCCGAAATAAGCAGGAATACTGCTCAAAATAAAGGCAAATGTGTAGGATTTATACAGGGCAAAATTAATATTATAAATATTGAGGTTCTGACGCAAACCCTTGTCAAATATATCGGTAGCAAGAATGCCTGATAATGAACCGGCCATTCTTCCGCCCCATATTCCCAAAACCGCTGAAATAACAATCAATGCCGGTATCACCAAAAGTGCACCGAGAATTTTCGGCATAATTAAATAGCTCTTTGTATTAATGCCCATGATTTCCAGCGCATCAATTTGCTCGCTAATGCGCATATTGCCCAGTTCGCTCGCAATTTTACTGCCTACCACACCGGCCAGTACAATACTTACCACGGTAGGCGATAGTTCCAGGATCATACTATCTCTAACAATTTGTGCAATGGTTGTAGCAGGAACCAATGGGCTCACCATCTGGTAAGTGGTTTGAACGGTGGTTACTGCACCAAGAAAAAGGGAAATAATTACCACAATCGGTAAAGCACCCACACCAATTTCCACGCATTGGTGCATGAATTCTTTCCAGTACATGCGCCAACTTTCAGGCTTGGTAAACATGCCTTTGAGCATCAGCAAATAGGAACCGAAATGAGTGAAAAATGTCATCTTCTTAGCAAAAAATTTATTGAATATAAACTAGTTTTCTTAATTAGATCCCTTGCCATTGCACCTGGGTGGAATTACTTTTTTCTTTTTTTCAAACGTTTCCACCAGTTACTTTTCTGAACTACTTCATCTGTATTAATCCTGCATTTTAATTGTGCGTCTACAACTGCTACCAATGCCATATTGATGATGCTTCTTACAGTACTTCCCAATTGGAGCACGTGTACCGGTTTTTTCAGTCCCAGTAAGATGGGGCCAATAGCATCGGCTCCACCCACTTCTTTTAAAAGGTTATAAGTAACATTCCCTGAAGTAAGGTTAGGGAACATGAGTACATTTACATCTTCATCAACCAGCTCGCTGAAAGGATAATTATCACGCAGTATTTCCTTGTTAAATGCCATACTGCCCTGCATTTCTCCGTCTACCACCAATGATGGATTCCGCTGCTTGAGTATGCGGGTGGCTTCAGCAACCAGCCTAGCCTCGGGCGAATCGCTACTGCCGAAATTGCTGTAACTGAGCATCGCTATCCTGGGTGTTAAATTAAAATTGCGTACTTCTTTGGCAACCATCATGGTAATATCGGCCAGTTCTTCTGCTGTAGGATTAAAATTAACCGTTGTATCGGCTAAAAAAAGCGGGCCTTTTTTTGTGAGCAGCAAATACATGCCGGCTATTTTTTTAACGCCTTCTTCTGTGCCAATGATTTGCAAAGCCGGGCGTATTGCTTCCGCATAGTTTTTGGTAAGACCCGATAACATGGCATCTGCATCGCCTGTTTCCACCATCATACAACCGAAATGATTCCGGTCTTTCATGATTTTCAGGCTCTCGTATTTATTAATCCCTTTTCTATGTCTCTTCTTGAAAAACAGTTCACTATAGAATTCCCTTTTTGATTCCATCTCATCGCTTCGCGGGTCAACAATGGGTATATCTGTAAGGTCAATATTGTTTTCTTCCGCAATCCGGTTAATCTTAACGGGATCGCCCAGTAAAATAGGATAGGCAATCCCTTCATCATAGATAATGCTTGCTGCTTTCAGGATTTTCTGGTTATCGGCTTCTGCAAATACCAGTCGTTTGGGGTCTTTCCTTGCCTTATTACCTATTACCCTGATCAATTGATTATCCAGCCCCAGCCTTTTATTCAATTCAAGGCTGTAAGCTTCCCAATTAAGTATGAGCTTTTGTGCAACGCCACTCTCCACTGCTGCTTTGGCAACGGCTGGCGCTACTGTTGACAACAGTCTTGGGTCTAAGGGTTTGGGAATTATGTATTCAGGACCAAAAGACATATTCTGCTGGTTATACGCCATGTTCACAATATCCGGAACAGGTGATTTGGCCAGTTCTGCCAAAGCCTTTACAGCAGCAAGTTTCATGGCTTCGTTGATCTGTTTGGCCCGAACGTCTAATGCACCGCGGAAAATATAGGGAAAGCCAAGCACATTGTTTACCTGATTGGGATAATCTGTTCTTCCCGTTGCCATAATGATGTCTTTCCTTACAGCAGTTGCATCTTCATAACTGATTTCAGGATCAGGATTGGCCATGGCAAATACGATGGGATTTTTTGCCATGCTTTTAATCATATCCTGTGTAACCACATTCCCCACACTTAACCCAAGAAAAACATCGGCGTCTTTCAAGGCTTTGGCCAGGGTCCAGTCATCTTTCTTAACAGCAAATTTAGCACGTATGGGGCCCAGGTCTGTTCTGCCTGTATGCAATACCCCATCTTTGTCAAACAAAATAAAGTTTTCATATTTTGCACCAAGCGCTACATATAATTGAATACAGGCCATTGCCGCTGCACCTGCGCCATTGATAACGAAACTCACTTTTTCAATTCTTTTCTTCTGCAGCTCCAATGCATTTAATAGAGCAGCACTGCTTATAATGGCTGTTCCATGCTGGTCATCATGCATCACAGGAATATTCATCTGCTTTTTCAGTTCCTGCTCTATGTAAAAACATTCGGGTGCTTTGATATCTTCCAGATTGATTCCGCCAAATGTGGGTTCCAGGCTTTTTA
Source organism: Bacteroidota bacterium (assembly GCA_039795695.1). Taxonomy (GTDB): domain Bacteria; phylum Bacteroidota; class Bacteroidia; order Chitinophagales; family Chitinophagaceae; genus Sediminibacterium. Next base: position 656 of record JBDKLG010000206.1, on the reverse strand, counting down.
CAATCTGTACAAATTTTTCCGGGTCTTTCTCATTGATTTCTATATCGAATACATCTATATCGGCGAAAATTTTGAACAGTACACCCTTCCCTTCCATTACGGGTTTGCTCGCTTCAGGACCAATATCGCCCAAACCCAATACGGCCGTGCCATTGGTGATTACGGCTACCAGGTTGCCCTTTGCCGTATATTTATAAACGTCCTCAATATTATTGGCAATTTCTTTGCAGGGTTCTGCAACACCCGGACTGTAAGCCAAAGAAAGATCACGCTGTGTTTTGGCTTCTTTGGTAGGTACTACTTCTATTTTTCCTGGACGACCGTTGGAATGATATTCCAACGCCTGCTCTTTACGTAAATCGGTATGTTTGGACATATTTTCTTTTTTGGTTATCAACTGCAGGCCTTATTCCGGCAGCTGTTGCATCTGCCTTTTGGCAGGTGCCATACCATTCAATTCTCAGCTAACCAAATGGCCTTGTGAACTAGAAATGCTGCCTCACCCAGAAAGCACCGCCTGTCTGTAGTTAAATCAGCCGTCTGCAAAAATACAATTTATTAAACTGACAATTTCAAAGTCTATCATTTATCCGGTCTTAACAGAACTTCCTAACCAGGCCATCATTCCCATACCTGTTTCAATGGCGTTTTCATCG
>JBDKLG010000205.1:0-25837 GCA_039795695.1 Bacteroidota bacterium | reverse complement strand
TCCCTCAACCTTATCTGCGAATTTCATAGACTTAAACGGGATGTCCTTGGCATCTTGGTTGTCACCTACTGCGTATAGCATTATGATGTCTAAATAGACCTCGATTGTGCAGGTATGCATCAAAGTAGTGCCCCTAAGGTCAATCTCGAAATCGGTCCTGTTTTGATGACTTTTAGTAAAACACATATTTGACATATTTACCAAAAGATATATAAATAAGTCGTGCTACCTTACGGGTACCACTTACTATTTATCAAAGCGAATTGCTCCGCATCAAAAAAAGGAAAACAAGGTCTTTCTCCCGCTATGGGTCTTTCGTAAAACGCTCCGCTAAAACTTGAGAAACTAGCTACACAGCCCTAACTGAGTAAGGTTATTTACCTTTTGAAAAATCTACTTTCAGCGACGAAAGTCGTCCAGATTGGGCAAAATGCTTTTGCATTTGAGCCTTCTTATCTTTAATAGATTTGATGAACTCAATTGCCTTTTTATTGGTTGGCGATATGATAACCCTGTTTTGCATAGTTCTGTAAAATAACGCAGTTTAGATGGAAAATAGTACAATTATTTATGGTTCTTTCAAAAAAAGTAACGTTGTGATCGACTATATATTGATGAGATATCTATTTTTTTTCAACTCGCTGCTCTACCTTTCTTTTTTCTTAAAATCTTACTCCCGCATCACCCCTTCCGTAAACGCTGCGAAAAAAATACACAGCCCTAACTGAGTAGTATAATAGAAAGTTATCATTGTTTTCCTCTCTATAATACAACCCATCCCTAACCCCCTTTTTGCCCCCCTCAAAAATATTTCTTCTGTAAATTATACAACACACTCCTGTCCAATTCATTCAACCTTCTGGTAGTATCCTGCAGGAAATGTCTTTTAAAAGAACGAATGGCTGCCGTGGTATCTTTGGTGTCATAGCCCACTATGCGCAAACCCTGTATGGGATTGAATCCTGTGGGTACTTCTTCCCTGTTCTCATCATACCATAAACCAAAACCATTCTCTGCCAGTTTTTTCCAGGGGAATCGCCAGTTGGGATCATTTTTTCTGGTTGGGGCAATATCGCCATGGCCAATAAAATTGGCCGGAACAATATTGTACTGCTTTTTTAAAACAGCCAGCAGGCTTAACAAACTATTGATCTGCAAACTGTCGAATGGCTCAAAGCCTGTATTATCCAGCTCAATACCAATGGAGGCAGAATTAATGTCGATCAGGTTTCCCCACCTGCTCACACCCGCATGTGCTGCCCGCAGATAATCGCTGAGCATATGGTGAACGGTTCCGTCCTTACAAATCACATAGTGTGCGCTTACGGCAGATTTGGGTGTGGTAAAAGTGACCAGTGTTTGTGCACAGGCATTCTGGGCAGTATGGTGGATGATTACAAAACTTGGCTTACGCAAACTGAAATTGGTAGTGCCTACCCAGCTCTCCGGTTGCCGGATGGTGTCGTTCAAAGGCAGTTCGGGCTGCAGTTTGAGCTGGTTTGCATATTGCTTCAATTGCTCCTTGTGAACCTTATTGCTGGCTTTGTATGGATGCTTGTTGCAGGAAATACTTACAAACAATACCAGCATGAACACGATTGGTTTGTTCCAATGATGCTTCCTGAAATTATGCTTCATCTCAAATATTTTTTTGCGTATGCATTTTGCGCTGCAGGCGCCTGTTCAAATAATAAATCATCACAACAGCAAGCAACATTGAACCAATAACGGTATAACCCAGTATATCATAATTGCCCAGCTTGCCATCGGGCTGCTGAATAACGATGAGGCCTGCAATCATGGAAGCAATGCCCCCGGATATTTGTTGTGTGGAAGAATTGATACTCATGAATGCCCCCCTGTCTTTCGCATCAGGCACAGCTGTTAACAATGCCGATGAAGAGATCATGCGCGAGGAAATTCCCACAAACAAAATAACATTCAGTGTAATCAGTTCCCATAAAGGCGTTACTCCTAAATGTGTGTAAATGGCTACCATGGCAATGCTCAGGATTGAGCCTGCTGTAAAAATATTGAACTTGCCAATCTTATCACTCAGCCTGCCTGTTAACGGCCCAAACAAAATGGAAAATGCGCCGGTAATCAGGTATATAATGGGCAGGTCTTCCATGGTAATTCCCAAATTATGGATGCTGTAGGCACTTCCAAAAGGCATCAGCATAAAGCCCCCTGTTGCCAGTAAGGTTGTTGCAAAAAATGCCTTGGCATAATCGGGCCTGGAAATGGTTTGCAGTAAATGATGGAAAGCATTGTGGTCGATGGCCAAATGCAAATGCCTGTCAACCGGTTTCAATTTCCATACAATCAGTAATCCCAGTAAAACCCCTCCCCCTGCAATCATCCAAAATGGGGCATGCCAGCCGAAGCGGTTTGCAAGCAGCAGTCCGATGGGTAAGCCCAGCACCTGGCTTGCCGCAAATGCCATTTGCACAAAACCCATTACCCTGCCCCTTACTTCCATTTTAAACAAATCTGTGATGATCGCAAAACTTACTGAGCCAATCACTCCGCCAAATATGCCGGTAATAATCCGGGCTCCCAGCAGCATCTGGTAATTGGGTGCAATGGCACATAATACCGTGCCCAGAATAAACCCGGTATAAAAAAACAGCAATAATTTTTTTCGGTCAAACTTATCCGCAAAGCCTGCAGTAAGTAAACCCGATGCTCCTGCACTGAAAGCATAGGCAGAAACAACCATGCCGAACTGGGAAGTATTCACTTTTAGTTTTTCCATCAAAATGGCTCCCAGTGGCGAGAGTACCATAAAATCGAGTATTACCGTAAATTGCAGCAGGGATAATATTGCTATTACAAATACCTGGTAAGAACTGAATATTTTCTTTTTTTCTGTTGGCTGTTGGTCCATGCCGCTTATTTAAAATGATCTAAAGCTTAAAGATATCAATTACAGCCCTACCTATTCGCAATTCACTGCTTATCTTTGAAAGAAAGCCGTTTTATGTCCTTACAGCTTGGAAGAAATGTATTCGGAGATCCTGCCAATGCAGGAAATGTACTTGACAGAGATGCTGCCATGCAGCTATTCAATGAATGGGTTTTGAATCCCAAACTGCAGGTACATATGCTCCAGGTGGGCTACCTGATGAAACAGTGGGCAGCAGAAAAAGAAAATTTGAATGAAGCCGATCAGTGGAAATGGGAAATGGCGGGGCTTTTACACGATGCCGACTGGGATCAATGGCCCGACCTTCATTGCAAGAAAATTATTGAGGAACTGGAGAACAGAAATATTGACCCGGAAATCATCCATGCCATTGCTTCACATGGACATATACATTTTGGCGTACTGCCCGAAACCCGCATGGATAAAATGTTGTATGCATTTGATGAATTATCCGGGCTGATACATGCTTATTCGCTTATGCGACCCGGTGCTTATGCGGGCATGGATGTGAAAGGTGTTAAAAAGCGACTGAAGGAAAAATCCTTTGCGGCCAATGTTTCCAGGGAAGATATTGCCGATGCCTGCAACCGCGCAGGTATTGAGTTGGATGAGTTGATTGCTTTCATTATTCCTCACCAGGCTACCATTGTTTGAATAACCAACAAAATGTATGGAATTAACGGCCGATTTTTGGAACGAACGCTACCTGAATAGGCAAACCGGCTGGGATATCGGATATACATCAACACCCTTAAAAACCTATTTCGACCAGTTGACAGATAAAACCCTCCGCATACTCCTACCCGGAGCTGGCAATGCTTATGAAGCCATTTATCTGGCAGATAAAGGCTTTACAAATGTTACGGTAATTGATATTGCCCGCGCAGCCACCCAATCGCTCTCAGAAAAACTAAGCCCTGCTCAAAAAAAATCCATCCATATCATCCATGGCGATTTTTTTTCTCTGGAGGGAGAATTTGACCTGATTATTGAACAGACTTTTTTTTGTGCCATCAATCCCTCTTTGAGGGTACAGTATGTGGAAAAAACAGCCAACCTGCTAACAGGCAACGGCAAACTGGCGGGACTGCTCTTTAACAGGGAATTTGATACCAATCCTCCCTTCGGCGGAACTGAAGAAATGTACAGGCAACTTTTTTTGAATAGGTTTCGTATCAAATACCTGGAAGCATGCGATAATTCAATACCTGCCAGGCAGGGAACCGAATTGTTTATGCTGATGCAAAAAAATAAAGCTTAATCAAAAAAATACCTCATGGAAAGAAGACAGTTTTTGGGCAATCTAACCGCACCAGTTTTAACAGCCTGTGCAGTATGTATGGGTGCCTGTAGTAAAAGTAGTGATAGCAGTAGCTCAGGTAGCGGTACAACTGTGGTATCGCCTACGGTTGATTTTACGGTTAACCTGGCCACCAGTTTATTAACCGTTGGGTCATCTCTGGTGCAGGATGGTGTGATTGTGGCGAGGTTGGCTGCAGGAAATACAGCTTCTTCTTTCACTGCTGTTCAGGTGGCATGCACGCACGAAGGAACTTCCATTAATTTTAATTCGGGCAGCAATTCATTTGTTTGTCCCAACCACGGATCGGTATTTACTACTGCGGGCGCTGTAACAGTAGGTCCGGCAACAAAGGCTTTGAAAGCATACGCCATCAGTATTACCGGAACTTCCATGAAAATTTCGGGGTAATTGCTCCGCAGATTGCATTGTTTATACCAATGGTTCCTGCTGGCTTAGACAGTGAAAACTGCCCAGTCCCCAGATAATATCGGTTGAATCGATGCCTACTACTTCTCTTCCTGGAAAGCAGCCGGATAAAATGCGTAACACCTGCTCATCTTTGGCAGAACGATAGGTTGGCACAATGATATGCCCATTGCTGATGTAAAAATTTGCGTAGGATGCAGGCAATCGCTGGTCTTCATATATTATTTCATCAGGCATTGGTAATTCAATAATATTCAATTGTTTGCCATTTAATAAGCGCATGCTTTTCAACTGCTTTAAATTTGTTTGCAGCAGTTCATAATTCTCATCCCCCTTATTTTCTTCAACCACTGTTACCACGGTGTCTTCATTAATGAACCTTACCGTATCATCAATATGCCCGTCGGTATCATCACCAATAATCCCTTCTTCCACCCATAATACCTGGTCAATCCCGTAATAGTCGCTTAAATATTTTTCGATCTGGGATTGATTCAAATGAGGGTTCCTGTTTTTATTCAATAAGCAGGCAGTAGAACTTAGCAAAGTCCCTTTACCATTGAATTCCACCGATCCTCCTTCCATCACTATACCGGGATTAAATACCGGTAATTGAAAATGCTTGGCTATCAAAGTAGGTATTACATCATCGAGCTCATAAGGAGGATATTTATTGCCCCATGCATTGTAGTCCCAGTCTACAATAACTTTTTTAACAGCAGCAGCAGGATTAATTAAAAAAGCGGGGCCATGGTCTCTGCACCAGGCATCATTGGTAGGATGAAAATAGAATTCAACCCTTGTCAGGTCAACCCCTGCCTTCTCCAGATGCAGTACTGCCGCCAGTTTCATGGCCGCGTTGGCTACATTGATCCTCACGATTTCTGATTGTGTCAGGTATTTGATGAACAGGCAGTAACTGGGATAAATTGCTTCAATTTTTCCGGGCCAGCTTGCTTCTTTGTGCGGCCAGCTTAGCCAGGTAGCGGTATGCGCTGCAAATTCTGCAGGAAAATAATAACCAAGCTCCCTGGGTGTTTTTCCGGTATCTACGAATGCCATTTTACAAGTATAGGATAAAAAATGTTGGGGCTTTATTGGTCCTCATCAATAAAACGCCGGGTAATCGGTTGATAGGAATCAATTCGCCTGTCGCGCATGAATGGCCAGTGTGTCCGGTACCGGTCGGTTTCCTGTGTCTCAATTTCCACTACAGCTATTTCTTCCTGGTCGTGAGAAGCTTTGTAAAGCAGTGAACCGAAAGGATTGCTTACAAAAGAACCTCCCCAGAATTTCATGGCACCATCCTGCTCCGTTCCTACCCTGTTCACGCTTACCACATGTACCGCATTGGCGATGGCATGGCTTCGCTGAATGGTTTGCCAGGCATTGTATTGTTCGGTATTGGTGGCTTCATCCTGAGCCGTTGCCCAGCCAATGGCCGTAGGATAAAACAAAATTTCTGCACCCATTAATGCAGTAATCCTGGAAGCTTCGGGGTACCATTGGTCCCAGCAGATCAGGATGCCTATTTTGGCATATTTGGTATCGAATGTTTTATAACCAAGATCACCCGGGGTGAAATAGAATTTCTCATAATAAGCAGGATCATCGGGAATATGCATTTTGCGGTACTTGCCCAGGTATGCACCGTCTGCATCCAGTACAGCGGTGGTATTGTGGTAAATGCCCTGCGCTCTTTTTTCAAAGAGAGATGCGATGATGACCACATTCAATGAGGCCGCCAGTTCTCCCAATTGTTCGGTGGATCTTCCCGGAATGGATTCTGCCAGCGTAAAATTTTCATAAGCTTCCACATCACAGAAATACAGGGAGCTAAACAATTCCTGTAAACAGATGATCTGAGCCCCTTTCTTTGCCGCTTCTTTTATTTTCGACACAGCTTTTGCAAGGTTCTCTTCTTTAGAAGCCGTACAGGACATCTGTACCAAACCGATTTTTACTTTTGCCATTTCAATCTATTGTAGAAACTGATGATTAGGTTACCTGGTGAATCAATCCGTCAAAGCTTTTGATGCCAATGGTTTTCTCTGTATAAAATCCTTCGGCATAAGCTACGCCAATTCTCTTACCCATCATCAAAGCCCTTGCCTTAATGGTTTCGAGAAACTGTGCGGAAGAAATATAGGTTTCGGGTTCATTCAGTGCAGGGTTGTAAAACTGCGTTGAATATGCTTCAACCGATTCAATTTTTTTGGCCATAAAGGCAGAAATATCTACCACAAAACTCGGCTGTATATACCTGTCCTGTATGTAATGAAATACATTCGAGGGCTTCCATATTTCCTGAATCTTTCCATCCTGCTGGGTTTCAATCTTTCTCAAACCCGACAAAAAACAGGCATCTGCCACCATTCTTGCGCTCCTGCCATGATCCGGGTGACGGTCATCAAATGCATTGGCCAGAACAATTTCGGGCCGGTATTTGCGCAGTATTTCGATTATTTTTCTTTGGTGGCTTTCATCATTCTGAAAAAATCCATCTGCCATCCCCAGGTTTTCCCTTACCTGTATGCCCAGTATCTTAGCGGCCCGGGCTGCTTCAGCTTTCCTGGTTTCAATGGTTCCCCTGGTACCCAGTTCTCCCCTGGTTAAATCAATGATACCAACTTTCCTGCCATCTGCCATAGCAGCCAGTAAGGTTCCCGCACAGCCCAGTTCCACATCATCGGGGTGAACACCAAAAGCCAGAATATCCAGTTTCATAAGCGATTTGTAAAAGTGTACAAAGGTAAAGATTAGAAATCTTTTTTTAGCAGAACTAATTTTTCATTCACACATAAAAAATCCCGCTATGCTGTAGCGGGATTTTTTTATGCCAGAGAAGAAGCTTAGTCCTTCTTTGCGTAACGCTTTTTAAATTTATCGATACGACCTGCTGTATCTACCAGCATGTTTTTACCTGTGTAAAAAGGGTGCGAAGTGTTTGAAATCTCCATTTTAATCAATGGATATTCATTGCCATCTTCCCACTGGATCGTTTCTTTTGTATTGGCTGTTGACTTGCTCAGGAATGTATGACCGTTACTCATGTCTTTGAAAACAACTAAACGGTAACTTTCCGGATGGATACCTTGCTTCATTTGTTGATTTTTTAGGTGGTACGGATTTGGCCGTACGATTATTTAAAGGACTGCAAAATTAGGCCATAATCGGGGAAAAACCAAATGAAAATGACTGATTTATGGCTAAATCATTGATTATTAAGCAATAAACTATGATTTCATGTTTACAAACTGCAGGGGAATGCCAAAATTATCAGTCCGGCATTTTTGAATAACTTCCTGTAATTCATCCAGTTTTTTGCCTGTTACCCTGATGATATCGTCCATGATTGCTGCCTGCACTTTAAAGCCCCCATCCTTGATCATTTTCACTATTTTTTTTGCATCGTCCTGTTTCAGGCCATTTCTGACGGAAATGTCTTTTTTCAAAGTCTTGCCACTGGGATAAGCATCTTTGGTAAAATCAAATGCTCCTGCATCAATGCCCTGTTTCATTGAGCGGCTGATGAGTACATCGATCAACTGTTTCATTTTCATTTCCGTTTCCACTTCGAGGAGGATGGTATAGTCTTTTTTGTTCAGTTCTACCGTAACAGGCGACCCCCTGAAATCATACCTTGTACTCACTTCTTTTTTTACGGTATTGATGGCATTATCCAGTAACTGGAGGTCTACTTCACTGGCGATATCGAAGGATGGCATAAAAAGGGTTTTTGTAAAGATATAAAAGCTGTTGGAATAGCACAGCAGCGATTTGAAGAAATAAAGCGGTAGCAGTAAACGCCACAAAAAAGAACCGCCCCAGTTGCTGAACTGAGACGGTTCTGCATATTGCACATGAGAGAAACCCTAATTGTTATCACCTGTTTTCACCCTGCCGGCTTCTTCATTGGCCCCGCCCCTTTTTCTCTGCACATTGTTCAGTTTGCCTTTGCTGAAGCGGTAGGTTAAAGCGATGTTCACCACCCTCGAATCATTGTACTGCTGAAACTGTGCATCAATATTGCTGAACTTGCTTTCACCCTGCACTTTCTGTGTATAGAATAGGTCTCTTACGGTAACCCTTAGGGCTCCCTTGTTTTTCCACAACTGTTTGCTCATACCAATGGTGGCAGCACCAAATCCATGAATCCTGAATACGCCTTCTACAGATTCTGTTCTGTAAAAACCATTCAGTTCTGCTGCCCATCCCTTCTTGAATTTGAATTGCTCCATCACATTAAACATGCCGGTGGTTGCTCCTACCGTAACCAGTTCACCATTTACCATACCATGAAACTCATTATTGAACACATTCGCATAAATATTGGAACTCCATATTTTGCTGATGGGAAAGAAAGCATTTACTGAAATACCATACTGGCGCTGACTGGCAATATTGGAAGCCCGGACAAATGTTTCGTTCCTGGCTGTGTTCTGCTCCAGTACCTGCTGAATAATATCTGTGGTGTGCGTATAATTCAATGTGGTGGTAAGGAAATTATTGAATGTGTGTGCCAGTTCAATATTGTGACTAAACTGCGGCTGCAGATTGGGGTTACCCTGCTCATAGGTATACCTGTCGAGGAAGGTTACAAAGGGATTCAGGCTTTGGTAATCGGGCCTTGAAATTCTTTTACCATAATTGAGCACAAAAGAGTTTTTCGGGTTGGGCTGGTATTGCAGGAATGCAGTTGGAAAGAGTTGCACATAGTCGCGTTCAAATATTTCTCCTGTTGTTAACTGGTTTCCTTTTGAATGGGTATGCTCCAGCCTCAGACCAAACTGGCCGGTAAATTTTTTGCTTATCGGACGACTGTAATTCACATAGGCCGCATTCACATTTTCTTCATACACAAAATGATTGCTCCTGTTGTAATCATGTACCAAAGCATTATTCCTTACACTGTCATACAAAGCATTGGCATCGGTTCTAACAACACTTGTTTTAAGGCCGGCTTCAAACCTTGCTCCTTTTTTCAGGGGTTTCAGGTAATCGGCTTTAGCGCTGTAGATGGTAATATTTTGTGGCAATAAACCCAGCAAAGTATCGGGCTTTGAACCAGGTAAAGGCATGCCTGTTGCGTTGAAATAAGCATTGGTCAGACTCTGGTTATTGCCCGATTTGTACTGGAAATAATCCAGGTCGGCAGTTAACTCAGATCCTGTGGTATCAAGCAATTGACGGAAATTCAGGTTTGAGCTGAAATTATTCCATTTCTGGTTGTTAACAGATAAAGCCCTGGTCTGACTCATCAATACATTGAAAGGGTTGGCAATATTTATGGCACTGCTGCTTGTAAATTCCTGGTCAATGACTCCCGCATTTACAACAAAGCCAAGGGTTGTTTTTTTGGAAGCGAAATAATCCATTCCAATCTTACCACTATAGGATTTATCCCTGTTTTTTAATTCGTTTTCCTGATCAAATAAGGAGGTCACATTTTTTGTGCCTGCATCAATGAATTTGCGCTGAATGGCCAGGTGCTGGAACCTTTCTCTGTAGGCAAAATTGGCATTGCCGAAAACATTTACTTTTCCGTCGCGGTAATTCATGTTCAGGCTCTCATTGGTTTTGGGAAAAACGCCCTGTCCATAAGAAGCAGTGGCGCTTCCATTATATCCCACCTGCTTGTTTTTCTTTGTTTTGATATTGATGATACCCGAATTACCCATCGCATCATATTTGGCAGGTGGATTGGTCATGATTTCTACCTGGTCCATCTGGCTGGCCTGCATATTTCTCAGCATATTAACCAGGTCCTGCCCCGACAGGAAACTGGGCTTTCCGTCGATCATGACCTGAACCCCGCTTTTCCCTTTTAAACTGATATTGCCATCCTTGTCAACAGAAATTCCCGGAGATCTTTCCAATACTTCTAAAGCAGTGCTGCCCGTATTGGTTACAGAAGCGTCTACATTTAATACAGTCCGGTCGATTTTCTGTTCAATCAGTGGTTTTTGCGCAACAACCGTAACCGATTTCAGTTCCTTGCTTGAAAGCGCCAATTCCAGTTTGCCCGCATCATACTGGTTTCTGGCAGTAGTTAATTCGAAAGCAGGGCTGTAAAATTTATTGTATCCTACCGATTGTACCGATAAGAGATAAGTTCCCTCTCCCAGGTTTTCCAGCTGGAAACGGCCCGTTTTATCGGATAAAGCCAGTTTTACCAGGCTGGAGTCTTTTTTTCTCAAAAGACTAACAGAAGCAGATTCGATGGGGTTTTGGGCTGAAAGGACTGAGCCGGTAATTTTACCGGTACCTGTTTTTTGGGCATTGCCCGTAAAGGAGCAACCCAATACGCCCAAAACAGTTAAGCATGCAATTATTTTTTTCATTTTTGGTAGTTTTAACCTGTTTATTTAGTTCCCGTTGTTGCTAATTACAGGATAAAACTATGAACTATGTATTGCATAGTACATAGTTTTGTATTTAACGGTAAATTTTGATGATAAAAGGTTGCCGTTTATCACGGCCAGGGAATGGCGGGAGTTGAAAAATGATGTAACTATCTGTATTTCAAGTATATGAATGCAGCTTGTTAATTAGATTATTACTATTGAATAGTTTGTTGTAATTTTTTTAAACTTAAAGTTTCGTAGCTTTAGCTAATGCAAATCCAAGATATCATACAGGTTGATAAAGAAATTCAAAGCGGTCAGCCCGTTTTTGTTGGTACGCGTGTGCCAGTGGACTCTCTTTTTGACCATTTGGAAGCAGGAGTTTCCTTAGACGAATTTCTGGACGATTTCCCATCAGTTAGCCGCGAACAGGCAGTTGCGCTACTTGAAATTGCAAGCAAATTACTTACCTCACTGAAAGCCAGTCAAATATATGAGGCTCTTGCTTGATGAAAACCTGCCCAAACGTTTAAAGCTAGATTTTCCGGAGCATGAGATCTTTACAGTTCGCGACAAAGGCTGGAATGGAATAAAAAATGGTCAGTTGCTGACCTTACTATTGCAAAATGGATTTGATGCATTATTCACTTTTGATAAGAATTTAAGCTACCAACAGAATTTTTCGAAATATACAATTACAGTATTTGTTTTAAATGCATCAATCAACTCATATGCTGAACTAACAAAGTTGTCAGCACAAGTTCGAGAGCACTTAAACAACCGTTCCGAACTACCCAAGGGCCCTATAATTATATCGCTCAGCTAAAAGTGGGTGATTAAACAGTTTTAATAATTTGGGCACACAATATTTTATCTACTAAAAGCTCTGGCCATTCTAAAGCGTGATTTTACCTAAACCGCTTTTTTGCTTTTGTTTTTAACTGACCAATAAATAATGGCAAGGCCCCCTGTGAAAAGGGCAACGGCAATCAGTTCTGCCTGTGTTGGACTGAAGGGCAGTGAAGCATATTGCGTGTTTACCCGGATTTTCTCGATAAAAAATCTTTCCATACCATTTAATACCAGGTAAATCCCAAAAAGCTGTCCGGGTACTTTTATTTTTTTCCGTAAGGCCCAAAGGATAAAGAAAAGGAGTAAACAAATAATGATTTCATAAAGCGGGGTTGGATAAACAGGGTAAGGCAGTTGGTTGCAGAACTGACCCACACAGCCCCTCATGGGAACCCCCTCTCCCAGCACATTATGCGGATAGCGGTAGGCCCATAACCAGTCGGGCAACCAGTTAAAGGGTTTGGGTTTGATATTGATGATGCCCCAATCGCCATCGCCGCTAACCTGGCAGCCAATTCTTCCCAATGCATATGCCAGCATCATGGTTGTTGCCATTGCGTCGAGTAAATGCACCAGTACAATTTTTTTTCTTTTGGCATAGAGGATAATGGCAATGCCTGCACAAATCAATCCGCCATAATAGGTTAGTCCGCTGAATGAAATCAACGCACCCACCGGGTCTTTGATGAATTCATTCCAGTTCTCCAGGTTATGAAAAATTTTAGCACCCAGGAAACCAAACAGGGCTGCATAAATAACGATATCTCCTACCCTGTCCTGCGGCCATATTCTGATAACCCTGGTTTCAGGTTTTGCCAGTTTCTGTTTATTTTTTTCCCACCATTTGAGGAAGCCGAAAACCAGTCCGATCAATACTCCCAGCGGAAGGCTGCCCCTTGCTGAAAGAATAAAACTTTGTGGGTCGTTTAATGCATCGGGTATGGTAAAAGCACCAATGATTTTATACCCGAATAAAAAGCCCAGTACAAAATTGAGGAATAGTTCCTGCATGCTGGCCGCTGCCCCAATGGTGATGGTTTCTTCTGTATGAAGGAAGAGCCCCTGTTGCTGTTTTCTTCTTAGTTCAAGGGTAAGCACCCATGCACAGATAATGAATGCCAGCGCCACAAAAAAACCAAAACTGTTCACCAGTTTTAAACCGGTTAATTCTATTCCGAACAGATCTTTGAATGCGTAGTAGAGGTTAGGGTACATGCAGGGAAGCTACTTAATAGGATGATGAATTGAATCAGTTGCAATGTTAATCAGAAATTGTGATAAGCCATTGAGGGTTAAGGTTTCATTGCTGTTAAAAAATAAGGCTCCGCTTTTCGCGGAGCCTGTACTTACTAACCCATCTATGAACAAAACTAAGTGAAAATTAATTACAGTATTCATCAAACACAGAAATTAAATGCTGTGCAATTACCTGTGCGGGTCTGCCTTCTATCTGATGTCTTTCTACCATATTAACCAGCTGCCCGTCTTTGAATAAAGCAATTGCCGGTGAAGAAGGCGGATAAGGCAGTAAATGTGCCCTTACCTGGTTCACAGCTTCAATATCAAAGCCTGCGAAACTGGTTGTTAAACGGTCGGGGCGCTTGCCTGCATTTTGAACGGCCATTAATACACCCGGCCTGCAAGTGCCTGCTGCACAACCACATACAGAGTTGATGACTACCAAAGTGGTTCCTTTTTGCTGAAGGGTTTCATCTACTTCGGCTGCTGATACCATTTCATCAAAACCACCATCGGTTAACTCTGCTTTCATCGGTAAAACTATCTCTGCTGGATACATATGCTCGTTTTCTTTTAATGATAACGCAAAATTACTACAAAAGTTGAAGAATATGAAAATCGGACTTTATGGCACTAAAAATCGAATAAATAAGACATAATGTCTTAAATGATGGCTTCAAAATTGAAAAATTGTCCTGTAAAAACTGTTTTTTGGCGTTGGAACAGGATTTGATTTGGGTTAGGAAATCAATTTTTAAAAACAAAACTTATAAAAAATGACACTTGTAAAACAACATCCCGCTTATTTCGGCAATTTATTTGACGAATTGTTTAACCAGTTTCCTGTTAACCGTGCAAAAGAAAGTTCGGCTTTGAATGCACCGGCTGTGAACATACTTGAAACCAGGGAAGCTTATCATCTGGAACTGATTGCTCCGGGAAGGAACAAAGAAGATTTTAAGGTAAATGTAGAAAACGGCGTTTTAACGGTAAGCTTTGAAAAAGCTGCTGCTACAGAAAAGCAGGATTACAAGACCCTTCGGAAAGAATTTGAATTTGCCGCTTTCAAGCGCAGTTTCAGCCTGGATAATAAGATCAATGCCAATGCCATCCAGGCAAAGTATGAAAATGGGATTTTGAAATTATTGCTTCCTAAAAAAGAGGAAGTGATGGTTACACCACAGCAAATTTCAGTTAACTAAGCAGGTATGAATGCATACTGTTTCAGAACAGTTGGTTTTGGTTTGAGCCCCGTGTTTCCACACGGGGTCTTTTTTTGCGTAAATAGCCATATTCGAGTAATATTTTGACAGATTTGACTACCTATGTGGAAAGGCAATTGTATGAAAAAATACCTTGTACTGTTTTTCGGAAGCGTGCTACTGCTTTTTTCGGCAAAAGCTCAGGAGCAGGCATCATCACTGCTTTGGGAAATCAGCGGTAATGGCTTGAACGGGCCTTCTTATGTATTTGGCACATTTCACCTGATGTGCCGGGATGATTTCAGCCTCAGCCCCATTTTACTTGAAAAAATCAAAAGCAGCAAGGCATTTTACGGTGAGTTAAAGATGGACGATGCCGATTTACAGGCCAAAATGATGGGACAGATGCAGTTGAATGGCAGTCAACTGAGCGATTATGTATCTGCAGCCGACCTGGTTGCTATGAACAGCTCTTTTCAGCAAATAACGGGATTCCCACTAAGCATGTTTCATGCTTTCAAACCCTTTCTGAGCATGAGTTTGCTGGCAATCAACTCATTACCTTGTGAGAACAGGGTTCAGCCGGAACAGGAGTTTTTAACAGCAGCACTGCAACTTAAACTGGCTGTATTTGGTTTGGAAACAGTGGAAGATGAAATGGCGGCAATTAATAAAGAGCCCATCGACTCGCAGGTGCTTGCATTGAAAAAAGTACTGCTGAATTTTGATAGTGTGAAACTGGTGATGCAGCAGCTGACAAAAGTTTATTTAAAAAGAAATACGGATAGCATTTATGCTTTCATGAAAGAAACTGATACGGATATGAGTTTCGAAAATGCCTTATTGAGTGAAAGAAATAAAAAATGGCTGCCGGTAATGGTGCAGGCCATGAAAGAAAATCCCGTATTTTTCGCAGTTGGTGCGGGACATTTGGGTGGAGAAGAAGGTGTACTCGCTCTTTTGCGATCGGGTGGGTATCAGTTAAAGCCGGTGGCATTCTAAAAAAGGACAATGGGCTTAGAAAAGGAATTTATCAGTTTGTTAAACCAGCACCAACGGATTGTAAACAAGGTTTGCAATCTTTATATGGACAGGCATGCCGACCGGGAAGACCTGTTTCAGGAGATCATTTTACAGGCATGGAAAGCTTTTCCGAGTTTCAGGGGGGATGCCAAATTTTCTACCTGGTTATACAGGGTTGCTTTAAATACCGCGATTACTTTTTTCAGAAAGGAAAAACGCAAACCTGCCGTTTTTATAACAGAAACCTTTCCTGAAATGCCGGCCGAAAATGAAGACAGTCTGGAAGAAAAAGTAAAAGCGATGTATGGAGCCATCAGCATGCTTTCTAAAATAGATAAAGCGCTGGTGATGCTTTATCTGGAGGATTACAGTTACAATGAGATTGGGGAAATGATGGGCATTACAGCCAACAATGTAGCGGTAAAAATGAACAGGATTAGGTTGAAACTGAAGGAAACAACAGCGCAGCAGTTGGCAATTAATGATTAAAGTTTGATTACATGGAATTAGATGAATTGAAATCCCAGTTAAAAGAAAAGCTGGCAACAGACCATACCGGCAGATCCGATGCCGATATTGCCTTTTTACTGCGGGCTAAAACGAATTCTGTTATTGGCAAATTGAAGAAAAGCCTGCGAAAAGAAATATTCCTGGGAGTATTGGTATTACTGCCTTTGGGCTATATTGGCATTGCCAGTGAGTACCGGAGTTTGCGCATCTATTTTTCTGTAACTGCAGTATTGTGTGCTGCTTTTCTGGGCTTACTTATTTACCTGATCAAAAGAATCAATCGGTTAAGTGTGGATATCTTACCAGTGAGCAGGAACCTGACTGAAATTGTGCGGATTATTGAAGAGTTTATTCGCAGGTATTTTCAGTTTACAATGGCTTTGGTACCTGTTTGCTTGATTTTTGCCTTTTTTTTAGGCTATCATGAGCCCAAACATATTGATGGCCTGGATCATTTTGTTCAATTGCAGCTGGATGCAAGGTGGAAACTTTGGTTGGTGGTTATTTACCTGATAGGGTTTACGGTATTAGTTTATTATTTCACGAAGTGGTACCTGAGGAAATTATATGGTAATTATCTGGCCGAGTTAAAAGAATGTATGAAAGAGCTTACTATCGAATAGGTATTTCACAACCTTGTTTTCTGCGGGTATCAATCAGGTACTGAATCTTCCAGTTGCCGTTGGTGCGAACCAGTTGAAATGAGTTGATGCCGCAGTGACTAAACTGGCCATTCAGGTAAAACTGGTAGGATGCCCATACAATGGCCAAAGGCCCATCTACTTTAACCACTTCAACCGTATTTCGCTCATCGGCGGTATTTTTTGGCATCGACCCCACTATGCTGGCAAAATCGGCCAGTTTTTCTTTTTTTACAAAAATTTCCCCTGTTTTGTCTTTTGCAATCGTTTGCAGTATGGCACTATCGGTAAAACAAGCCAGCAGCATTTTACTATCTGATTCTTTCATAGCAGTAAAAAGTCTGGCAACGGCCATTTTTACGGAGTCGCTTGCATTCTGGGCTCTGGCAGAACTTATGCCGGCAGATAATAGCAGGCAAAAAATGCAGGATTTGAGCATTGTAAAGTTTTTCTAAAAATAAGCCTGTTCCTTCAATAAATAATGGACTGATTAAATAGCCGGTTTTTTTGATCAGGGTTTAAGGCTGTTATGCAGGCAGGACTTATCTCTTTACATACCATTTATTATTGCTTGCACAAAAGTTCATTTTGCTGGCAGAATCTTCCTTTGATATACCCCCGATTTTTACTAACTTACCAATCCAAATACCGGCCTTAAGAAATTGATAGCCAGTAGATATAATTGATTTTATCATTGTTTAACCTATTGCAACATGAGCAACCAAAAAGAGCAGCTTATTTTATTGGCTATTGATGATGAAATAGCGATTCAAAAAATTCTTGAACATTATTTCAAAGACCAGTTTCTGGTGATAACCAAGAGCAATGGAAAAGACGGTTTAAACTGGATGCAGGAAGGAAAAATTCCTGATATCATTATTGCCGATATTGAAATGCCTGTAATGAATGGGTATGAGTTCATTGACCAGGTAAGGTCAAGTGGGTTCTTAAGCAATATCCCATTAATCATGCTATCTGGTAATGACAATTCGGAAAACAGAATTCGTTGTCTGGAAGCGGGTGCAGATGACTATATGGTAAAACCATTTAATCCCAAAGAGCTGGCTGCAAGAATCAATGGCATTTTGAGGCGTTTGGGAAAGATCTAATTTTTATAACCTGAATTATTATGGATTCGACCAACAATACCAAGGGAATCATAGCATTGATTAGTTCAAATGCGGCTACGATAGATGGCATTGCACGTGCGTTGGAAGGCATTTATGCAGTAGAAGTTTTTTCCAACGGGATGTCGCTGCATTTTGCTATGCAAAACAATCATAGGTACCAGGCAATCATTTCAGCGGATGATTTGAGGGGAAGCAGTGGAGCGCCATTGCTTACTACCCTATCTTCACTTGGCTATCAGGCAATTCCTTTTATCGCAGTTATAAAGCAAATAGATGACGAGCAAAGACGTTTTGCGATGCAGTCAGGAATTGCAGAATTGTTTGCAGAGCCCCTTGATGAGAAAGCGGTAAGGATCAGGGTTCCTTTTATCATTGAAAATTTTTTGCAGAAGGATTTGTCCAATAATTCCAATAAGCCTTTTCGGTTGCCCTTTATCAAAAGGGTTTTCGATGTATTTTTTTCAGGAATGGCCTTACTGTGTCTGAGTCCTTTATTCCTGCTGATTGCAATTTTGATCAGGCTCGAATCAAAGGGTAAGGTTTTTTATTATTCGCTAAGGGTGGGTACCGGTTACCAGGTATTTAAGTTTTATAAGTTTCGTTCCATGTTCACGGGTGCTGATGCAAAACTGAAAGATTTATCGCACTTGAACCAGTACAATATTGATAATGCTGCACAGGAAAAGCCCAGAGGCCCGGTAAGGGAATTGTGCGACCTCTGTGAACAATCAGGAACAATTTGCCAAAATGCCCTTTTTTCAGACGATAAGATTATCTGTGAAAAACTATTCAAGCAACAGCAGGCAAGTAAAATAGACTCGGCATTCATTAAAATCAAAGATGACCCCAGAATTACCCGTGTAGGAAAATTTATCCGTAATACCAGTATTGATGAGTTGCCACAGCTTTGGAATGTTTTTATCGGAGATATGTCAATTGTAGGTAATCGCCCTCTCCCATTGTATGAGGCCGAAAAAATCACGACCGATAAATATGCGCTTCGTTTCATGGCACCTGCAGGTATTACAGGACTGTGGCAGGTGGAAAAAAGGGGCAGAGGAGAAATGTCGGAAGAAGAAAGATTGAGCCTCGATAATAACTATGCGCGTAGCCATAGTTTCATGAATGATATTAGGCTCATATTAAGAACGATCCCTGCATTGTTTCAATCTGAAAATGTATAAAGATGGTGGCTAAAAAAATAGTATCGGTTTTGTTTTTTGGGATATGCTTATGTTCTTCCCGATTGCCGGGGCAAAATACCTACCCCGATTCTTTGTTGGTAAAAGCTTTTCAAACAGATGAGCTCCTCCCCTTACTCATCGATTCTGCCTTAAAAAACTCTCCGATGGTTAAGAGAATGGAAAATAGCATACTGCTGGCTGGTGAAGGGCTTGAGCTGAACAAGAAATCGATTTACAATGCACTCTCTTTGAATAGCTCATATAACTACGGCACTAATTTTTCTGCAGTAAACAATCCCAATGGCGGGAATGTGAATAATTTCACCTCAACCCAATCGGGCTTTTATAATCTTGGTATTGGTTTGCAATTGCCACTTACACATATCATCAGCAGAAAAAATCTGATCAAATCAGGAGAGGCACAGGTGAAAATTGCCACAGCAGAAAAAGACAATGCAGCACAATTTGTAAAGCAGGAAGTGATCAGGCTTTACCAGGAATGTAAATTAAACATGCGCTTATTGGTAATTGGCGGAAATAACAGGGAATCTGCCAAAGTAAGCTACCAGATGGCCCAGAGAGAGTTTATTCAGGGCCAGTCTACCGTTGACCAGGAATCGAGGGTTATGGATATTTACAATAAATCGGTTATTGAATATGAAACCTATGTAAACCATTTTCAAACCAGTTATCTCCAATTGGAATCCTATATCGGCATCAAGCTTTCTTCATTTCTAAAATTGGTTAAATGAGTTTTCTTCATTTTGTAAAATTACTATTGAGGAACCTGAAGTGGCTTTTATTGGTACCATTAATGATAGCGCTATCAATTTATTATTTTACCAGGGGTGAGAAAAAAGTTTTTTCCTCGGAAACAGTTATCTATACAGGCATAGCATCAGGTTATAGCTTGAATGGCAGCAACAAGGCTGATTATTTTGCTACCAGCAATGCGTTTGATAATTTATTGTCTATTATTAATTCAAGGGAAACAAAAGAACTGGTTGCAATAGAGTTATTGTCTACTCATTTGCTCCAAAAAAAGCATGACCCTCAGCTTTTGTCCTGGTCGTCTTATGATCAATTGCAGAAGATGATTCCTGATTCACTAAAGGCTCAATTAATAAAACCCAGTTTACAGGAAACCATTGCCGGGCTGAACAAGTATATGCAGGCAGATGACAAAAACCTGATTTATAATCTGTTGAACTCTGAGAACCCTTTTTATTCTATAAAATCTTTGCAAAATATACAGGCAGTCAGGATTAATTCAAGTGACCTGATCAGGATTTCCTATGAAACAGATGATGCTGCCATATGCAAGCATACCCTAGAAATTCTGGTTGAAACTTTTATCAAAAAGCATAAACTGCTTCGTGAAGGGCAAACGGATTCGGTAATAGCTTATTTTGAAAGACAGACTTCCAATTCATTCAGAAAGCTGGATTCTGTTGAGCAGGCTTTTCTTGATTTTAACAGGAAAAACGATATTATCAATTATTATGAACAAACGAAGGCTGTTGCGGGAGAAAAAGAGAATCTCTATGCACAAAACCATTCTCTTGAAATGGAAAGAGAAGCAAGTGGAAAAGCCTTGAGTAAAGTGAATGAGAACTTAAAAGGAAGACTTTATCAGTCGTTGTACGGAACTGAAATAATGAGTGAAAGAGAAAAGCTTTCGGATGCATACAATAAAATTGCTTTGAGTGAGATCGTTGCAAAAGAAGATAAAAGCCCTAATCAAAAAAGGCATCTTGACAGCTTAAGGAGTATTGCAAATTCCATAGAGAACAACCTGAAAGCTAGCCTGGACAAACTATATATTCAGTCAAATACACCTAACGGGATACCCACAAAATCAGTTTTGGATGAATGGCTTAAAACAACTTTGGCATTTGAAGAGAGTAAGGCGAGGCTATCGGTAATGGACAAGCGTAAGAAAGAGTTTACGGAAGAGTATAAAAAATTTGCACCACTCGGAGCGATTCTGAAAAAAATTGAAAGAGAAATCAATGTATCCGAACAGGAATACCTCGAGTTGCTGCATGGATTAAATCAGGCAAGACTTACCCAGCAAAATAATGAACTCACTTCAAAGCTAACTATTGTAGATGCCCCTTATCTGCCTTTGAAAGCCAATGCTTCAAAACGAAAAATGTTGATAGCGGTAGGTTTTGTACTGGGTTTTATATTGGTATTGGCAGTCATTATTGCCAGGGCATTGCTTAACCAGACTTTATTGGAACCTAGGCGGGCTTCAAGAAAAATTGGCCTTCCTGTAACAGGACTATTTCCATTGCTGAATACAAAATATGCATTCAGAACTAACGCAGAAAAAAGATTGGTTCAGTTGGTACTATCCCGGATAGGCCAAAAGGATGAAAACAGCTTAATCGGAATACTCAGCATACAAAATGCTGAGGGTAAAACAACCCTTGCTACAATTATTTCAGAAGGCTTGCAAAAACTCAAAGTTCCAGCAACGCTAATTCAATGGACACCCGAATTGGATTTGACAAAAAATCTGGAAGGGATTGTATTACTTGAATTACCCCCTTTGGAAGATTTGCCCATGCTAAAAGGCATGTTGCCTGAATTAAATCATAGCTTTTTGATTGTAAGGGCTAACCGGGTATGGGGCAAAAAGGACAACGACCTATTGAAGATTTACAGAGAAGCGACGGGTAATACGCCTATTCCTGTTTTAAATGGTGTTGAGATTGATTTTGCCGAAGATTATCTTGGAGAAGTTCCAAAGAACAGAGCAGGTTTGCGTTCTATGGTTAAAAGGTTCGTGAAATTTGAATTTGGGAACAGAAAAAAAATCAAATAACCCAGATTGGTTTCATCAGTTTTTCTATCAATGGATAAGTCTAATAAAAAGTAGATGGAGAACGAATTGTTTTATAATGATTACCGGTCGAATACTTTTAAAAACATTTGGCTTTTCCCTATTGCCTTATTGTCTGTTTTTCTGGGTTGGGTTATTGCCAAACAGGGTTTGAGCATTGGTGTGGTACTGATATTGCTCCCTTTCATTATTAGTTTTTTACTGCTTGTTTTTTTATACCCTAAAATGGGCCTGCTTTTTTTTATACTATATGTCTTCATAATTCCCGGATTAGGTCGACATATTGATGGCCCTCAGTTTGGACTGGGTCAGGATGGCTTATTATTAATTACCTGGCTGGGGATTATTTTTCACCGAAGCGGCAGGTACAGAGCCAGGCATTTGAATAATGATCTTGTATGGATCGCTCTTGTCTGGATGATCATTACCATTTTACAAATTGTGAATCCTGAGCGGCCAAGTATCTTAGGCTGGGTATATGAAATGCGGTCGGCAACATTGTATTGGGTACTTACTGTTCCTTTGGCTTTTATGGTCTTCAATAAAAAAAAGGATATTGATCTATTTCTCTATCTCATTATTGGACTTTCCATAATTGGTGCCATTTATGGAATGAAACAATTATACCTGGGTACTGATGAAGCTGAGAACCGCTGGCTTGCTGCCGGAGCTTATAAAACACATATCTTATTCGGAAAATTAAGGGTATTTTCTTATTACACAGAAGCAGGTCAGTTTGGTGCTTCGCAGGCAGAGCTCTCTATCATGTGTATCATATTAGCTACCGGACCCCACAAAATGCCTAAAAAAATATTTTACCTGATTGCCGGTCTTCTCATGTTTTATGGTATGTTGATTTCAGGTACCAGAGGTGCTTTAATGGCTTTTGTGGGTGGCGGTTTTGTTTACCTGGTACTGAGTAAACAGGTAAAAATACTGATTATCGGAGGGGTTCTTGGTCTTGCATTTCTCGGGATGCTTAAATATACGCAGATTGGCAGCGGTAATGCAGAGATTGTGCGACTTAGAACAGCATTGGACCCCAATGATGCATCTCTGCAGGTGAGACTGTATAATCAGCGGTTAATCAAAGACTACCTGTCATCAAAACCATTTGGTGCCGGTGTTGGTGCATCCGGACAATGGGGAACAAAGTATAATCCGGACAAATACATCGCTCAAATTCCTCCGGATAGTCTCTATGTAAAAATTTGGGTTATGTATGGGGTTGTAGGATTGATTATTTGGCTTGGAATGATGTTTTATATTATCGGTAAATCGGCAGGGATCATTTGGAAAACAAGAGATCCGCTTTTGAGGAACCAGTTATGTGCCTTGTGTGGGGGTGCTACAGGTATTTTCTTGTGCAGCTATGGTAATGAGGTTCAGAACCAGATGCCCTCATCCATGATTGTCTATATCAGCTGGGTATTGATTTGGTTAAGCCCAAGATGGGACACCCCCATACCTGTTAAAGACCATCGCTTATGAAAAAACCATTGGTTTCATTAATTACTGTTAATTATGACCAGCCGGAAGTCACGGCCGACTTTCTACGCTCCTTATCAAAGCTAACTTATGATAACTGGGAAGTAATTGTGGTTGATAATAAATCACCTGGTCGACCATCTGCCTATTTAAAAAAAGAATTTCCGTTTATTATACATGTATCCAGTCCTGAAAATATTGGCTTTGCGGGAGGTAATAATATTGGCTACCATTTTGCTAAAGGGGAATTTGTTTTTTTAGTGAACAACGATACGGAAGTTACTACTGAGCTATTAACTGAATTAGTGGCTTTCCATCAAAGCCATCCTGATTGCGGGATTGCCTGCCCAAAGATTAAATACTTTTACCAGCCGGATACCATCCAATATGCAGGTGCTATCGGGCTACACCCTTTGACCAGCCGGAGTTATGATATTGGGTATCTTGAAAAAGATGATGGACAATACAATGACCAAAGAAAAACTGATTTACCAAATGGGGCTGCAATGATGCTCTCAAGGGAAAAGATTAACCAGGTTGGTTTAATGAGTGAAATCTTCTTTTTATACTATGAAGAATTAGACTGGTCGGCTCGGTTTAAACATGCCGGGTATGCAGTTTATTACGTTGGAACTGCTGAAATTTTTCACAAAGAATCCGTGTCCACGGGAAAAAACTCTGCTTTTAAGACTTATTATTTATATAGAAACCGTTTTTTATATATCCGGAGGAATTACCAAGGTCTCAGATGGTTCATTGCCGCTTCTTTTTTTGTATGCATTTCCAGCCCTGTTCACTGGATGAAACATTGGCTCAAAAAAGAAAAAGATCATGCAAAATCAATTTGGAAAGCAGTTTTGTGGAACTTTACCAATGATGCATTTAAAGAACCGGTTATCAATGGGAAAACAATATTAAACAGGATAATTGTTGACTGAGAAAAACTATAACCATGCTCACAGGATTAATGATATTGTTTGTTAAAATAGTATTTGGATACATTGCCCTGCAGATTGTTTACCTGCTGTTTTTTTCCATTGCCGGAAAACTGGTACCCTCCAAAAAAATGCCTTACTCTGAGGCTTATAAAACCATACGTGTTTTTATTCCTGGATATAAGGAAGACAGTGTTATCATTGAAACTGCCAAAGATGCTTTGTTGCAAAACTATCCAGGCGATAAATTTGAAGTGGTCATTATTGCCGATTCATTCTCAACAGCTACTCTCGAAAAACTGAGAGAACTGCCCATTAAAGTTATTGAAGTAAGTTTTGAAAAAAGCACCAAGGGAAAAGCATTGCACAATGCGGTAGAAGCAACAAAGACAATGCCTGTTGATATTGTACTGATTCTTGATGCTGATAACCACATGGCACAAAATTTTTTACAGGCGGTTAATAATGCATTTGCAAAAGGATACCGTGTAGTTCAGGGACATCGCACAGCCAAAAATACACAAACAGCTTTTGCCTTGCTGGATGCCTGTACCGAGGAAATCAATAACCATATTTTTCGAAGAGGGCATGTATCCGTTGGTTTACCCAGTGCATTAATTGGCAGTGGAATGGCTTTTGAGTGGAATTTATTTGTTTCTCTCCTGCATAATATTGGCGATACATCTGGTGAAGACAAAGAAATCGAATTCAGGATCGTTCGTCAAAAAATTGATATTGCTTTTCTGGATGGGGCATATATCTATGACGAAAAAGTAGCCAAAACAGAAGTTTTCAGTAAACAAAGAAGCAGGTGGCTGGCTACTCAGGTCGAATTTTTTGAAAAATATTTTATGGAAGGATGGAGCCAGTTATTGAAAGGTAATCTGGCATTTTTTAACAAGGTTTTTCAGACATATTTATTGCCAAGGGTGATGCTTGTGGCTTTGACGCTATGCTGGGTACTATTGATTGCCCTATTTGCCCCTTCCCTGCTTGCATACATGCTTTGGCTATTGGCAGCATTATTTCTTGCTTTAATGATGGGGATACCACCGAAATGGTTTAACAGGCAATTGCTGACTGCTTTTTTACAAATCCCGGGTGCATTAATTTCAATGTTAAAAGCAATGTTGCATATTGGCAAAGCAAGAAAGCAGTTTATTCACACGCCGCATGGGGAAGAAAACAAACAAACGAACTAATATGCCCTGGAATATCATCATCATACCTTCTATCATTTGCCTGATCCTGGGTTTTATGAACGGACTTAAAACTAAAAACAAACGGCATGTTAAATAAATCAGTAGATGCCTATATTGTAATTGCCCAGCAGGAATGGGCTTTGAACCTGGGTAGCAATGCGAGAAATCTGGCTGTTACTTTTAGTAAGGTTCACCCTGTGATGTATGTGAATCCGGCAATTGACATTAAATCTGTTTTTCAGCAAGTTTTTACATCACATGGAAGAAGAAGACTATTACTTGGTTTGGGAATTGGTGCCAATACCATTAAGGTAGACGAAAATCTTTGGGTACACACTCCTTCCAGTATTGCTATTTCCATCAACTGGCTTAGACATATTCCTATTTATAATCAACTCAATAAGCGTAATGGGGCAAGTTTTTTTAAGAGTTTACGCAAAACCATCCAGAGACTGGGCTGGCGAAAGGAAAAATGTATTGTGTTCAATGACAGCCAGATGTTTACCGGATTGTTTACTAAAAAATACCTGCAGCCATTACTGAGCTTTTATTATATCAGAGATAACCTGATTGAA
>JBDKLG010000204.1:0-5452 GCA_039795695.1 Bacteroidota bacterium | reverse complement strand
GATTTTGATGGAAGCCTTTTTTTGTGCATGTGCAAACAATTTGCAAACATAACTGCTTGAGTGCCTTGAGAAAGTGATATGGTGACTTTTATGATACATTGATATATCTAAGTTAAGTTATAACAAGCAAAGGATCAACCCGGTCTCAACCCCTGCGCTTTGACTGTTTGATCTCCTGTTCGATTCCGTGTTCAAAAACCTTTGCAGGATTTAATGCCGCCTTCCTTAACTGTAAGTGTCCCTAAAGCGCAGACAGTTTAAAATTAGAGTCAAAAGCTTAAATTTAAACTGCAAATATGAAAAAGACACGATTCACGGAGACGCAGATTGTTTCCATTTTAAAGCAACAGGAAGGAGGTCGAACAACCAAAGAAGTTGCCCGCGAGCACGGAGTATCAGAGGCTACCATTTACAATTGGAAAAGTAAATACGGTGGTATGGAATCTTCTGATGTAAGGCGGTTAAAAGACTTGGAAGAAGAAAATTCCCGTTTAAAAAAGATGTATGCTGATGTAGCCATGGACAATCAGTTGTGGAAGGATTTGTTCGCAAAAAAAGGCTGGGCCCTGCCACAAAAAGGCAGTTAACACAGGAACTGGTTGATGAAAAAGGTGTTCCGGTGAGCAGGGCCTGCAAACTAATGTCGCTACCGCGTTCTCAGTTCTATTACAGAAGTAAAAAGGACGATAAAGATGTTATTGAAGCATTACAGGAATTAGCTTTTAAACATCCGTCCTATGGCTTCAGGAAGCTCTTTGCATACTTAAGAAGATCTGGTAGAGCCTGGAACCACAAACGTGTGTACAGGGTGTATAAACTCTTAAAACTGAACAGGAAGCGCAGAGGTAAACGAAGACTTCCTGCTAGGGTAAAACAACCATTAACCCAACAAAGGTTGATTAATCAAAGCTGGAGTATGGATTTCATGAGTGATAGCATGGTAGGTAACAGAAAGTTCAGAACCCTGAATGTGATGGATGATTGTTCCAGAGAAGTTCTTGCTATTGAAATAGATACTTCTTTATCATCCAAACGTGTAATCAGAACTCTTGAAAGAATCATTGAACAAAGAGGTATGCCCATAGCGATAAGAACAGATAATGGGCCAGAGTTCACATCAAAAGACCTTGAACTATGGAGTTTAGATAAAGGAATCAACATCCAGTTCATACAACCGGGCAAACCAATGCAAAACGGATACATTGAACGGTTTAACAGGCTCTACAGGGAAGCTGTCCTGGATGCATATCTGTTCTTTGATCTGAGTGAAGTAAGAATATTAACCGAAGAATGGATAGAAGAATATAACAACAAAAGACCCCATGAATCATTAGGAAATATGACACCTTTTGAATGGAAAATGAACCTTATTAAAAATGATTAACCTCTAAAAGTGACTGTCTGAAATAAGGGGTACTTACAGATACTGTAGTTATATAGGGGTATGAAAAGCACCATTAATTTTATTGCTTATCGTATAAAGCTTTGGTTTCTATTTCACCCTGCGGGGTACTTAATGTAGTAAGAAGAACAATCGATTTTCCATCAGCACCCAGGGACCATTTTTCATTTCCGGTAATATCAAAAGTCTGCCCATTCATTTCAAAAGCGATGGAATAACTGATTGCAAAAGAATTACCATCTGCCGCCCATTTCAGAGAGGATTTCATTTTAGAACTTCCCAGAAACATACTTTCCACTTCTTTACCATCGTTTGGTAAAGTAACACCTGAAACAATTGTTTCGCCGGTACTAAAAGAAACCCCGGTTCTGTTAATCGTAACTGATTCGGATTTCTGGTCTACTTCAATTTTGCTTGAAGCACCCCTTGCACCAAACTGCCCAAGCTCACTTTTTGACTCATTCAGTACCCAGCTGCCACTAAAATTGGCCTGTTTGTTGGCAGGATGGGTAAATGCAAAAAATGTGGTACTCATTAATAGAAGGGACAGAATTTTTGTGACAGAATTTTTTTTCATAAGCTGATTTTCTTTTAAAACTATAAATATTCGGGAAAGATTACAAGCTTATTTATATTTAGGTGAATCTTTTTTGATATGGAATTACAAATAAGCCAACAATTATTCCTGGTATCCGGCGCCAGTTCCGGCTTTGGGAAAGCCATTGCAGAAGCATTGGTACAGGAAGGCGCAAATATTATTGCTGTTGCAAGAAGAGAAGAACTGTTAAAATTATTACAACAAAAAGCACCGGAACAAATCCGTATCCTGAGCGGAGACATGACAGACCCGGCCATGCCTGCCCGCATCAAAAAAATGATTGGCGAAGAACAGTTGCACGGAATGGTTGTAAATGCAGGCGGGCCACCGGCCAAAACAGTTTTGGAAACAAGCCTCGAAGACTGGGACAATGCCTACAAAAATATCCTTCGGTGGAAACTGGCCTTAACACAGGCTTTGGTGCCCTCCATGATGCAAAACAATTACGGAAGAATCCTTTACATAGAAAGCGCATCGGTTAAGCAACCGATAGAAAATTTGGTTCTGAGCAATTCTTTGCGCCTGGCAGTAGTAGGAATGATGAAAACGCTTTCGCAGGAAATTGCCCATACAGGTGTTACACTGAATGTATTGGGGCCGGGTTCACATAATACAGCGGCCATTGACAGGATCTACCATAAAAAAAGCGAACAAACCGGACTTCCTTTTGACGAGGTCAAAAAAATGGCCATCGGACAAATACCCGTAAAAACCCTGGGCGAAGCCGCAGATTTTGCCAGTCTGGCGCTATGGCTCTTAAGCCCCCTGAGCAGGTATACAACAGGGCAAACCATTACACTTGATGGGGGTTCGGTAAAAGGAATTTTGTGAAAAACCGGACTAAGCTTCTGTTTCAGCTTGGGCTTCTTCAGCAGGGGTGACATTCTTCATGCTCAGCTGAAACTTCGTATTTAAGGATACGACATAATGATTCTGAAGCAATAATGCTTTGATATTGGCGTCTTCCAGCATCACAAAAGCCAGATCGGAAGCCAGTGCAGAACCACTGATGATATTGGCTACACGCCCCCTGGTAAATTCAATTGAAAATTTATAGCCGGCTTTTCTACCACTGCCGGCCCTTTCAAAATCAATGCGATTCAGATCCAACACCTGGTCCCCCTGTACGGTTCTTTTCAATAAAATTTTGATAATGGGTAGGTATTTGCTCCAGATCTGTGTATACATGTGAAGGGTTTGGGTTAAAAATGCTGTTTTTAAAGGGTAAATCTGCTGTAAAGGTGCATTATTTATGGCCGAAATACGAATTTGGTTTTCAGACTTTATACGATTTTATCAAAAAACAGCCGTCCGGGCCATCCCGTTTGGCCGGCCGCAATGTTGGCAAATCAGCCCTTCAAATAAGCGGCCCCGCTTTATCTTCGTTTCATGACAAATATTGACAGTGTTGATTTACAACAGGTAATTGTACATAGAGTAGGTAATCCAAGCCGGGGCGAAATGCTGCAACTTTCTTCCCAGCCCCTTACATTGAATGATGCTATTGTGAGAGGCTTGCTGACCCAGTATTTACTTGGAGCGTTCAATGAACATGAACAGTATTGTTTTACCCATTTGAGCGATCTGGCCATGAATGAGGTATACCAATATGTGCAGGCAATTTTTGACGACCCCAAAAAATTTACAGCAAAAACTGCTCAACTGGCACAGTTTCTTTACAGCAAAAGCACCCATGCCAAAGTAAAGGAAGGGGAATTGTATGTAGCCCGCTTTACCAATATTCCGTTTGGAACAGACTATACAGAAGCCATCGGAATTTTTAAAAGTGAAACCAAAGAAACTTTTTTAAAAATATTTCCACACGGAGAAAATTGGGAGCTGATTGCAGAAGACGGAATCAATATCAACAAATTGGACAAGGGCTGTTTGATTTTTAAAAAAGAAAGGGAAAACGGCTACATTGTATCCATCGTTGATAATACGAACAAACAACAGGATGCACAGTATTGGGTAAATGATTTTTTACAGGTTAAACGAATCGCCAACAGCTACCAGTATACCGATGCTGCCATGGGTATGTGCAAACTGTTTATCAGCAATGAGCTTCAGGAAAAATTTGACGTAAACAAATCCGACCAGATAGATATGCTGAACAGGAGCATGGATTATTTTAAAGCCAAAGAAGCATTTAATATCACCGAATTTGCAGAAGAAGTGCTCCACCATCCCGAAGTAATCGACAGTTTTACACAATACAAACAAACTTATGAAGCTGCCCGACAGGTAGTAATTGAAGATGAGTTTGACATACACCTGGCAGCCGTAAAGAAGCAGCAGCGTTTGTTTAAAAGCATTTTAAAGCTCGACAAAAATTTTCATGTCTATATTCATGGAAGGCGCGACCTGATTGAGAAAGGCTATGATGAAAAAAGCGGAAAACATTTTTATAAACTCTATTTTGATGAAGAGAACTAGTTGCGCAGAAGCAACAGCTATAATTTTTTTATCACCTGCTCATAATCAAACTGTAAATCTTCATGTAAGAGTTTAAGGGCACCATGAATTTTTTTCAACTGCTGGTCATACAGGTTTTGAAGCAGCTGGCTTTTTTGGTAAGGAATCCCCGATGCTTTCATTTTGGTACAGAAATAAATAAGCAGGGAAATTTCCACCTGCTTCGAAGCAGCGTATTTGATGTACCGGCCTGTGCCGCGCAAAATTTTCCGAAGACTTTTTTTGGTAAGGTATAAATTGGCCTTGGGCAATTCGGCAAACCCTTCGTCTATTAATTCCTGTACATTTTTAATATAGGCTTCCTCGTCGTGCGATTCGAATAAAAGAAAGCCAAGAAGCTCTTTGTTTTCTTTTTTAAATTTTGCCAGCCGTAAACAGAGGTCCAGCAGTTTGGGCTGTCCAAGCCCCTGCAATTCCTGTTTAAGCTCCTGAATAGACGCGGTTTTCATTGCTGCAAGCTAATTATGATGTGTTACACAATAAAATGTATTTCATTTCAACGCCTCAACCAATGCACCCGGTTAACCAAAAATAATTTTTTGCCGTTTCTTCTACGTATTGTCTCCCGAAAGGGGACACTACATAGTTGGTCTTCTGCCCCTCGCGGTTGTTGGTCTCCCGACCAACAACACTATCTGCGAAAATCTGCGAGATCAGCGGGAGATTTTTTCCTTCTTCTATGTAGTGTCTCCCGAAGGGGACACTACATAGTTGGTCTTCTGCCCCTCGCGGTTGTTGCTCTCCCGACCAACAACACTATCTGCGAGATCAGCGGGAGATTTTTTCCCGCAGATTACGCAGATAAGCGCAGAAAAAAATCCCAAGCTGAAATGTCTTCTATCATATCAATACCATTCTCTTTTTTCGCCGCTGATGGTCTCCTGACCAGCAACACAACACTATCTGCGAAAATCTGCGAGATCAGCGGGAGATTTTTTCCCGCAGATTACGAGATAAGCGCAGAAAAGACCGAAACC
>JBDKLG010000203.1:0-5539 GCA_039795695.1 Bacteroidota bacterium | reverse complement strand
TGTTGCGCAGGAATACATCTTTTTTATAACTAAGGTTTCTGCCAACACCCATATAGGGAATACCTGCAAGCGCATAGGAAAGGTATTGAATGGCCGTATGAAATGTTTCGAACCGGATGATCTTATTGAGTACTCCGGGGCGTTTGTGGTAAGCACCATAGCCTAAAACAATTTCAGTATTGTCGTCATAGGCATCCTGCATTTTCTGCATCCAGAATTCTGAAGTAGGGATACAATCTGCATCCGTTAATAATAATATCTCATATTTCGCACTGCGGATACCCATGGACAAAGGAAATTTTTTACCCTTGATCATTTTGGCTTCCTGGGTTAACTGGATATGGTTGATGTTTTTAAATGATTTCTTGAATTCATCAATCACATATTTCCCTTCATCAATTGAATTGTCATTCACCAATACCAGTTCGTGAGAGGTTTTGTATTGCTGAACCAATATGCCCGGCAGGTTTTTAGCCAGGTTATCGGCTTCATCCCTGGCGCAGATTACAATGGAAACAGGATGTTCATGGGTGCTTTCTCTCAGGGGAATTCTGTAAAATGCCAGCCTGCTGAAAAAATAAGCATAATAAAAAACCTGCACGGCAATTACCGTACAAAAAACAGCAAAACCAATGGTACCCACCAATGGCCAGTTAATAGTTGGAAGCATCATGCGGCAAAAATAACATTGTGGGGCTTAGGATGGGGGTATGTGGAAAAGAAGGGGTATTTGCAAAGTCCGGTGCTTTGTGCACAATTGGCCCACTACCTGTTAAATTCTTCTGAACTAATTCAGGCAAATGATGCCGCGGCAGGGATTCCGCCCCCCGATTCCCTATTTTTGCCAAATGGCAGCACTGGAATTTACATTGGAAGCCGGAATAGAAGGCTCTAAAGCAAGGGCAGGAAGAATTAGCACCGACCATGGAGAAATCCTCACACCCATTTTTATGCCAGTGGGTACAGTGGGCTCAGTGAAAGCGGTGAGCCAGCAGCAATTGAAAAAAGATGTGCAGGCACAAATTATTTTAGGGAATACCTATCACCTCTATTTGAGACCCGGAACAGCCGTACTGGAAGCTGCAGGAGGCTTGCACCGTTTTAATGGATGGGACAGGCCCATTCTTACAGACAGCGGCGGATACCAGGTATTTTCTTTGGCTGCCAAGAGAAAGATAAAGGAAGAAGGCGCCATGTTCCAGTCGCATATTGATGGCAGCAGGCATATGTTCAGCCCCGAATTTGTGATGGATATACAGCGAAGCATTGGTGCCGATATCATTATGGCATTTGATGAGTGTCCGCCTTACCCAAGCGATTATGCGTATGCAAAAAAAAGCATGGAACTAACGCATCGCTGGCTCGACAGGTGTTTTCTGCGATTGGCTGAAACGCCTGATAAATATGGGTATACACAGAATTTGTTTCCGATTGTTCAGGGAAGCACTTACAAGGATCTGAGAAAAGCATCCTGTGAATACATTGCCTCCAAAGGGGCTGCAGGGAATGCAATTGGCGGACTGAGCGTAGGTGAGCCCGAAGAAATGATGTATGAGTTTACGGAACTTTGCACAGACATACTGCCCAAAGAAAAACCAAGATACCTGATGGGGGTGGGCACACCATGGAACATACTGGAATGCATAGAGCTTGGAATTGATATGTTTGATTGTGTAATGCCCACCAGGAACGGAAGAAACGGCATGCTCTTTACCACACAGGGGGTGATCAATATCCGCAACAAAAAATGGGCGGCCGATTTTTCCCCCATTGATCCCGAACTGCCCGCAGAAATGAGCAGGTTTTACAGCAAAGCCTATCTCCGCCACCTGTTTGTTGCAGAAGAAATACTGGGCCTGCAGCTGGCCAGTATTCATAACCTAAGTTTTTACCTCTGGCTGGTAGGAGAAGCCAGGGAAAAAATATTGAACGGAAGTTTTGCTTCCTGGAAGAGGGAAATGGTCAATGTGCTGAAAACGAGGCTGTAAAAGGCTTTTGACAATCGGGGGCATTCAGCAGGTATTGTTATGGGCGTAATACACACGCATTAACAAGTCCTTATACCTCCACCAGATCCTAAATACTATCTTTGCCTGTAACCCAATTATGAAGAAACTCGACTGGTACATACTGAAGAAATTTTTAACCACTTTTTTCTTTGCTATTTTCCTGTTTTCAGTAATTGCAGTGGTGGTGGATGTGAGCGAAAAAACCGACGATTTTGTGAAATCGCAGCTGGGCCTTAGAAGAATTATCACAGACTATTATTTTGGATTTATCCCGCATATTGTTGCCCTTCTTTTTCCCTTATTTGTGTTTATCGCCGTTATTTTTTTTACTTCCAAAATGGCGGGGAAAAGCGAAATCATTGCGATCCTGGCCAGCGGTACCAGCTATGGAAGATGGTTACGCCCTTACTGGATCGGCGGGTTTTTTCTGGCAGCAATGCTGTATTTCTCCAACCAGTATGTAGTGCCCAGGGCAAACCAGATCAGGGGCAATTTCGAAGCGAAATATATTGATGGCAACAGCTCTTACAATGCCCTGCTGAGTACCAACAGCAATATTTACCTGCGGCTCGATTCCTTTACCTATGCCGGTGTGTATGGCTATGATACTTTGATGAAAAGGGGAGGCCCGGTATTTCTTTATAAGGTTGACGGCAATAAAGTAGTTCAAAATACAAGGGCCGATGTAATTAGCTGGGATACGGCTACAAAAAAATGGAAATTCGAATCCGTTATCGACAGAAAATTATTTCCGCTGGAAGAGAAAGTGACCATGGAAATGACCAGGTTGTTCCGATTTAACCTAAGCCCCTATGATCTTAGCCGGGATAAGTATACCAAAGACAAACTCACATCGCCCGAACTTGACCGGTTTATAAAACTGGAAGAACTGAGGGGCGCAGAAGGACTCAATGATTTGAAAGTAGAACGATACCGCAGAGATGCTACTTGCATCACCGTTTTGCTGCTCACCATGATTGGTGCAGTAATTGCAGGCAGAAAACTGAGGGGCGGCAGCGGGGTACACCTTGCAGTAGGCTTTATGATTGCTGCCCTTTTTATTATTACCGACAGGTTCTCTACCATCTTTTCTACCAAAGGGAATTTGCCACCCGTAATAGCTGCCTGGATACCCAACCTGATTTTCGTTTTTGTATTCATTCGCCTGTACCGGAAAGCGCCCAAATAGCCAAACCAACTGTTTGTCCTCCCATCCTTTTTCTTTTGTTGCACCGGGCAACTTGCGTTATCTTTATGCCCTAAAAAATAGCTTTTAAGGGTGTTGAAATACACTTTTTTAGTACTATATAAACAGCACAGTCATGGGTATCGTTAAAGACAGGTTCAAATTAAAAGCAGACGCTTCAAATATTGAAATCAAGGAACTTTTAAAAGAACATGGGAGCAAAAAAGCCGGTGAAGTAACCCTTTCCCAGATTTACCAGGGCATGCGTGGAATTACCGGGCTGGTAACCGAAACAAGCTTACTGGATGCACAGGAAGGCATTCGCTTTCGCGGATATTCTATTCCTGAATTACAGGAAAAATTACCCAAAGCACCCAATGGAGGAGAGCCCTTACCCGAAGGACTTTTTTACCTGATGCTGGTGGGAGAATTGCCGGGCGAGGAAGAAGTAAACCATATTACCAGTGTTTGGCAAAGAAGAAGCCATGTGCCCAATTATGTTTTTGCCACCATCGATGCATTACCCATTGGTGCACACCCCATGACCATGTTTGTTACAGGCGTGATGGCATTGCAAACAGAAAGCCATTTTGCCAAAGAATATGCGAAAGGCCTGAATAAAAAAGATTACTGGGCGGCCATTTATGACGATTCAATGGACCTGATTGCAAGATTGCCCAGGATTGCTGCCTATATCTACAGAAGGAAATACAAGAACAACGAACATATTCAGCCCAATGGATTATTAGACTGGGCAGGCAACCTGGCCCATATGATGGGGTTTGAGGATGAAAGTTTCAAAGAACTGATGCGTTTATACATGACCATTCATGCCGATCATGAAGGCGGTAATGTATCGGCACATACCACCCATTTGGTAGGCTCGGCATTAAGCGATCCTTTCTTAAGTTATGCCGCCGGTATGAACGGACTGGCAGGCCCATTGCACGGCCTTGCTAACCAGGAAGTGATTAAATGGATATTCGAAATGCAGGAGCAACTGGGAACAGATGACCCCAGCAAGGAACAGATTGCAGCATATGTACAGAAAACCCTGTCGGCAGGAAAAGTTGTTCCGGGATATGGGCATGCTGTTTTGCGCAAAACGGATCCGCGTTTCACAGCTCAAATGGAATTCGGTAAAAAACATATGCCGGATGATAAACTGGTAAACACTGTCTGGAAAATTTATGACACCGTTCCGCCAATATTGCAATCATTGGGTAAGATCAAAAACCCATGGCCCAATGTAGATGCGCATAGTGGTGCATTACTGGTTCACTATGGCATGGTGGAATATGAGTTTTATACCGTACTCTTTGCCGTAAGCCGCGCACTGGGTGTTTTGGCAAGCCTTTGCTGGGACAGGGCCCTGGGCTTCCCGTTGGAAAGGCCAAAATCTGTTACTACCGAGTCGGTAAAACTATGGCTGGAAGGGAAGGATGAGATATGGGATTAGTAAACCTTATGGATAGCTGCAAATTGATGAGTCCGCCAAAGCTTCCTGCTTTGGCGGACTTTTTTTATATTGGATGAAAATCACCCCATGGCCAAATCAATCAAATTGCCCAACAGCGCAGCAGCCCCAAAAAAAGCAGCCAAAAAAAAGGCTGAAAAACCGCTCACCAAAAAAGCGGCACCCGAAAAAAAGACAAAACCCGAATTGTCCATCAATATTAAGTATACGGATAAGGGGGCAGGTCAGCCGGAGCTGGTTATTATTTTTGAAGCCATCAAAAAAATGCTGGAGCCTTATGCCGGTAAGCGTGACCTGGTGATGCATGGCGGAAAAGACGGGCAGTTAAACCTGGTTAGCCATAAACCTGTGGTAATTGCTGGAAGGGAAAAAGAAGCAATATGGTTTGTTTCGGCCCTGGTACAAAAGGGCTATGTGGGGTTTTATTATATGCCCATTTATATGAATGACCCCATAAAAAAACAATTATCGCCCGAGTTCCTAAAATGTTTAAAAGGGAAAGCCTGTTTCCATATCAAAAAAAATGATCCGGCAATAATGAAGGAAATGGAAAAAGCAATAAAAATCGGGTATGAGGCATTTGTGAAGAACGGCTGGATTTAGGGAAACTGTTTCAACCCATTCGCGACCAATATTCTGACAGATAAGCTTAACACAAGATGGGCAGGAACTAAAATTTTGTGATAACCGCTTCAGCATATACATTTGCAATCCATCGGGGGTTAGCTCAGTTGGCTAGAGCGTCCCGCCTTCGGCGGGAAGGTCATAGGTTCAAAATAAAAAAATGGGGGGTTAGCTCAGTTGGCTAGAGCGTCCCGCCTTTGGCGGGAAGGTCATAGGTTCAAAATAAAAAAATGGGGGGTTAGC
>JBDKLG010000202.1:0-4671 GCA_039795695.1 Bacteroidota bacterium | reverse complement strand
GTTTTGCATTGGTTAGGTTTTGCAAAGCCAGGTTCCTGATTCTGAAATAAGGATCATTCAAAGCCTTGACCAATAATCCCATCCCCGCAGGGTCGGTGGTTTTTCTGCCTGCATAAACAATGGCATCCCTTCTGTCTAAATAGGCATCCCCATTTGCATACTGAAATACATATTCTGCCATCGTCTTTTCTTCTCTTTTTTCAGCCAGTACAACCCTGTCGGCATCTGCTGAAACCAAATCCGGTTTTCCTGAAACAGGAAAGGAAAAAGTATCTGCTTTATTCTCTGCCCATACCTGGTATCTTTTTTTACTGCCACCCTCGTAAACAACAACAGCCATCGGCAACTTGAATAATTGATCTGCCTGAGTTTGTTTGATATACACTTTAGCCAGCCTGGCCGATGCATCATAGCCATAATTGATTTCCAGTTTGGGATGCCCATTGTTGAAATACCATTGGTTAAAGAACCAGTTCAGGTCCTTACCGGTAACTTCTTCAAAAGCCAGCCTTAACTTATGGGCATTTCCATTGCCGAATTTATTGGTGGTTAAATATTTGTTCAGTGATTTGAAAAAAGCTTCATCACCCACTAAATTCCTCAGCATATGCAGGATACGGCCACCTTTCTGGTAACTAACCAGGTCAAACAAATCTTCCTTATCCTTGTAATGGAAACGAACCAGATCGGGATTGTTATTGGGGTCAATCCCGGTCAAATAACTTCTCATCGAATTAAACTGCTCCCATCCTGCTTCATCTTTTCCGTATTTGTATTCAAACCACAAAAACTGACTGTAATCAGCAAAACTTTCATTCACCGTAATATTGCTCCAGCTTTCGGCAGTTACCAGATCGCCAAACCATTGGTGAAACAGCTCGTGTGCAATTACGCTTTCCCAGTTATTGCCATCCAGTAATTCCCTGGCATTCTGCTGGGCACTTTCCTGGTGCAGGGTAGCAGTCGTATTTTCCATGGCACCGCTCACATAATCCCTGCCCACAATCTGGCTGTATTTTATCCAGGGATAATCAATGCCCGTAACTTTTTCAGAAAAAAACCGGATCATTTCAGGAGTAAGCCCGAAAATTTTCCGGGCAACGCTTTCATATTTTTTTTCAACATAATAATTTACTTCTTTCCCCTTGTAACTGTCTTTCACAATCGCATAATCGCCTACGCCAATAAAAAACAGGTATGGCGAATGGGGTAAATCCATCACCCAGGTATCTGTTCTGGTGCCGTCGGTATTTTTTTTCTGGCTGGTTAATTTACCATTGGAAAGAGATACATATTTATCCGGAACGATCAACACAAATTCATTGGTGCATTTCTGGTTCGGTCTGTCAATCGTTGGAACCCATACAGATGTTGCCTCTGTTTCTCCCTGGGTCCATATTTGTGTAGGCTTGCTCTTGTCTTCTCCGGATGGGTTAATAAAATACAGGCCCTTGGCATCAGTAATAGCAGCACTTCCCTTGGTCTTAAACTCATTGGGCCTGGCAGTATATTCGATGTACACCACATAGCTTTCATCTTTTTTATAAACCTTGTCCAATTGAATGTGCAGAAAAAGACTATCATATTTATACTGTAATGGAGTAAGTTTTCCGGCCCTGCTCAAACTTATTTTAGCAATATTCATCCCTTTTGCATCCAGTAACAGGGAGTCTGTCGCATAGAAATGCGGTTTAAGGGTAATCCATACTTTTCCATTCAGGTAAGCATTCTTGTAATCAAACCTTGCTT
Source organism: Bacteroidota bacterium (assembly GCA_039795695.1). Lineage (GTDB taxonomy): Bacteria > Bacteroidota > Bacteroidia > Chitinophagales > Chitinophagaceae > Sediminibacterium. Next base: position 2,922 of record JBDKLG010000202.1, on the reverse strand, counting down.
CCAGTTTGGTATGAACCAGGTCATTGGTCTTGGTTGCAAAAGCCCGGTAAATCTTCAGTTCTGCAGAATCGTCATCTACCTGCTGGGCAGTTAAGGAGCCGATAAAGCACATCGACAACAAAAGCAATAATTTATTCATGAGTGAATTTTTAGTTGGCCTAAAGATAATGAGCGAACCTTTTACATGCTTTTTTATTGGTTCAAAGGTTGAAAAAGGGGATGGCCGATACTATTAGGCCAAGCCTGTATTTTGTTTAGTTTTGTTAAAATCATTGGGTTAATGCAGCTGCGCATCTATTATGTATTAGTACTTATCTCGTTTTCCTTGTTCCGGTACCCACAACCTGCCCAGGCGCAGTCTTCTGCCTATCTGTTTATTCAGTCTGAAAGCAACCTGCCTTTTATGCTTACCTGTAACGGGCAGCAATACCTTTCAACAGAAACAGGTAAGCTGCATATACCCTCCATTGCAACAGGAAAGCAGCAACTGGCTATTACCTCTGCCGAACAGCTGACTGTTGAATATATCTTTGATCTGTACCTTGATGCCAATCCCAAAAGCCTGTCGCTCAGAATGGCACTGGACTATTCATTGCAGTTATATGATATGGTTGAATTTAATGTGGTTAAGGGCGTAGGGCACCCCAAGAGCAAAGCAATTGTTGAAGAAAAAAAAGAGCTGGTCGACAGGAAAGAGCTGCTTGCAACGATAGAGGCAGTCAATGAGCCCGTCCGGAAACCAGTACCCGAGCTCGTAGCAAAACCTGAAACCATTATTCCCAGGGCTGCCCAACCACCAATTATATATTCAGTCAGGAAAATATTCGATCAAACAGGCAAAGACGGAATTGACCAGATCTATGTAGTTACGGGTAATGGGAAGTCTGATACCATTATTGTATTCCTGCCCCAGTTAGCTGTTCCCCGGGGGGGAATAGCTGAAAAACAGCTGGCGTTTAGGCCTGAATTGCTGCTGAACGGGCTTAAGCAAAACAGGGGGCCGGGGGCTGGTGCAGCAGTACATCAAAGAAACCATTTCATTGTGTCCAATCCCCATCAATAAAACTATGCAACGATATTTTCTGGAACTGGCTTATAAAGGTACCCGGTACAGTGGTTTCCAGGTGCAGCAGAATGCTGTAACCATCCAGTCGGAACTGGAGCGGGCATTGGCAGTTTATTTTAAAGAACCCTTTTCCTTAACCGGCTCATCTCGTACAGATGCAGGTGTGCATGCCAACCAGAACTTTTTCCATGTAGATACCGGGCAGGAGCTTGAAGCCAGGTATATTTATAACCTGAATGCCCTATTGCCTGCCGATATTGTGCTGAAAGGTATTTATCAGGTACCGGCAGGTGCCCATTGCCGGTTTGATGCAGTTGCGCGCGAGTATCAATACTTTATTTATGCATCCAAGAACCCTTTTTTGAGCGATAGGGCCTGGTTATATCCTTATCCTGTTAACCTGGACTACTTAAATGCGGCGGCTGAAACCATAAAGGATTATGCAGATTTCACCAGTTTTTCCAAAAGAAATACCCAGGTAAACTCATTTATCTGCAGCCTAAGCCATTCAGCCTGGCGGCAGGAGGGCGAATTACTCATCTATACGGTAAGGGCTAACCGCTTTTTAAGGGGTATGGTCAGGGGCCTGGTAGGAACCATGGTAAAAATGGGGAGGGGGCAAATAGATTTAAATGCGTTCAAAAACATTATAGAAGCCAGGGATTGTACTTTGGCCGACTTCTCAACCCCGCCACAGGGGCTTTTTTTGAACCGGGTAATTTATAATGAATCGTTAAAGCCGCTGCTTTCAGGCAGGGAATAAGGCAGCCAAGTTCAGGAGTGGCGGGATGGAAGCAATTTGCCCCTAAAGCGCTGTGGTCAGTTTCAGGCTGCCAATTACAAGCCAAACTACTGGGTGGAGAGATGGTTTCAATAATTTTTTTTGAAATAAAACCCTTATTCACAAAGGGTTTCAGCTATTAGCCGGAAATAAGTTGGGAAAAAGATTTGGAGGTAAGGATTCTCGGGTTATCTTTGCAACCCGCTTTTATAAAAAGAGGATGTTCTTTGCAGATGAAATGATTACCGAGGCAAATTAAAAATTCCAGATTTTTCAAGAAAAATTTGGTGGATAACAGAACAGTCCTATCTTCGCCGCCCGTTCAACAAAACGGTAGATCATTGAAGCAGAAAAAGAGGTAGTGAGAGAGAAAAAATTTGAATAAAATTTGGTGTAGAAAAATAGCCCCTTATCTTTGCAGCCCGTTTAAAAAACGGCAGTTCTTAAATAGCTTTTTGCAACTAAAAAAGTTTGAATTTTTTTCAAATAATTTTGGTTAATAAAATAAAGGCTCTTACCTTTGCAACCCCAATAAAAAGGGTGGCTTAGAAAGGCCAAAAGATCTTTGAAAGTTTGGAAGCAACAGCAGCATAAAACTTTAAGTTTTATGGTAAGGTTACAGCATCAAAAAAAATAACAACATATCCGACGTTAATTTCAATTTATTGAGAGTAATAGTCAGATCAAACAACATTTACAATGGAGAGTTTGATCCTGGCTCAGGATGAACGCTAGCGGCAGGCTTAATACATGCAAGTCGTGGGGCAGCGCAGGTAGCAATACTGGGCGGCGACCGGCAAACGGGTGCGGAACACGTACACAACCTTCCTACAAGTGGGGAATAGCCCAGAGAAATTTGGATTAATACCCCGTAACATAACGATGTGGCATCACATTGTTATTATAGCTTCGGCGCTTGTTGATGGGTGTGCGGCTGATTAGATAGTTGGCGGGGTAACGGCCCACCAAGTCTACGATCAGTAGCTGATGTGAGAGCATGATCAGCCACACGGGCACTGAGACACGGGCCCGACTCCTACGGGAGGCAGCAGTAAGGAATATTGGTCAATGGACG
>JBDKLG010000201.1:0-5160 GCA_039795695.1 Bacteroidota bacterium | reverse complement strand
GATGAAAAATTAATGATGGATAGTTTACCTATAGAGAGGTATAACAGAATGTCTGAGATTCTGGAAGCAAAGCATAAAGAACTCATAATGCAACACGCTACACTTGCTAAATCGAAAAATGAGTTTCACGAGTATATAACTTACGCCTGTTCTTTTCTATTTGACATTAGTGGGTATTATTCTAAAGCAAGCTTTTTTTCAAAACAAAAGCTAATTGGTTCGATATTCCCTAAAAATTTGACTTTTGATGGAAAGAGTTATCGAACCGAAAGAATCAATGAGGTTTTTGCTTTGCTATTCAATGTAGATAGGGCCTACAAACAAAAACAGCCCAACAAAAATGTTGAGCTGTCTAGTTGGGCTCCCCCTTCTGGACTTGAACCAGAGACCCTCTGATTAACAGTCAGATGCTCTAACCAACTGAGCTAAGGAGGAGTATCACTAAATTTCCCCTAAGGGGTTGCAAAAATAGGGAAAAATGCTTTCTGGCAAAATCTGAATCGAAAAAAAATAGGGAATTGGCGAATTATTGAATTTTTTGATTGGGGGATTGGGGGATTTACGGATTCGCGGATTAGCGGATTAGTGGGGTTTACAGATTTCTTGTAGCCGGAATCGTCCAAAATGCTATCCAATCCATTAATTCGCTAATCCGATAATCCGTCAATCCACTAATTCGCCAATCTACTTCTTACCCACCCCAAAAACCCCTGTCTTCCAGGCCTATATAAACCCCGTCCTCCCTTATTTCGGTTGGGTAGGTCTTTAAGTAATAACCCTCCCCGCTCGTATTCCGCCCGTTTTTCATGTCGAAACGGTAACGGTGAAGCGGACAGCTTATCTGGCCAAGGGCATTGATATATCCATCCGCCATAATCCCACTCGCATGCGGACATTTATGCGCAAAAGCAAAAATCTTCCCGTTAAAACGCCCCAGGGTTATCTTCTTCCCATTCAGTTCCACAATACACAAATTATTCTCCTGCCAAACTATTTCAGCTGCTGAAGCGGCGATGGGTAACCAGTGCATGGGATTTACGGATTTACGGATTATCGGATTGGCGAATTAGTGGATTGACGGATTGGCGGATTGGCGAATTGGCGAATTAGTGGGGGATTTAGGAATAGTAGCTAATTAGCGAATTCGTGAATCCGCGAATTCGCTAATCAATACTCCACAGTCCTATAAGGATAGCGAATCTTATACAGGGCCCGCACTTTTGTTAAAATCATTTCTCTAAGCGCATCCATATTATTCCTTTCCTGGGCCGATACAAATACACAATTGTTCTCGGTAGCCAGGTCCCATTTTTCTTTCAGCTCCAGTAAAATCTCCTGCTGCACACTTTCATCCAGCCATTCATCAAAATTCTTTTCTTCGTAAAGGTCCATTTTATTGAAGATGGTGAGAATGGGTTTTTCAAAAGCTTTGATGTCCTGCAGTGTTTTATTTACCACACCAATCTGTTCTTCATATTGCGGATGGGAAATATCTACTACATGCAATAAAATATCGGCTTCCCTTACCTCATCTAAAGTGCTTTTGAAACTTTCTACCAGGTGATGCGGCAGCTTTCGAATGAATCCTACGGTATCACTCAGGAGAAAAGGCGTGTTTTCGTATACAAGCTTACGCGTAGTGGTATCAAGGGTTGCAAACAATTTGTTCTCGGCAAATACTTCACTCTTGCTCAACACATTCATCAACGTGCTCTTGCCCACATTGGTATAGCCCACCAATGCCACACGAATCAGTTCGCCCCTTTCTTTTCTTTGGGTAAATGCCTGTTTGTCAATTTCGGCCAGTCTTTTTCTGAGCAGGGAAATCTTGTCTTTTACAATACGCCGGTCGGTTTCTATCTCTGTTTCACCCGGGCCCCTGGTACCAATACCGCCACCCTGCCTTTCCAGGTGTTTCCACATCCCTTTTAACCGGGGCAATAAATATTGGTACTGTGCCAGCTCCACCTGCACTTTGGCCTGCGCCGTTCTTGCCCTGCTCGCAAAAATATCGAGAATCAAATCGCTTCTGTCGATGGTTTTAACGTTCAGCTCTTTTTCAATATTGGAGATCTGTGAGCCGGTTAGCTCATCATCAAATATTACCAGGTGTATGTCACGGCCCGAAACATATTGCTTGATTTCTTCCAGCTTTCCCTTGCCTACAAATGTGCGGCTATCAGGATGTGCCAGTTTTTGTGTAAACCGCTTTACGGCAATCGCTCCCGCCGTTTCTGAAAGAAATGCCAGCTCATCCAGGTACTCTCCAACCTGCTCGCTGGTCTGGTCATTCTGAATCAAGCCCACCAAAACAGTTTTTTCCTCTCGCTTTATTGCTTTCTTTTTCTCAATCACTGGATGGGGTGGAGTTTGGAGTGCTATGTTTAAATACTATAATCCGCTAATGGTTAATCCTATCGAAAATTTGTTCATGGTGGGGCCTGTGCCGTCTTTGAGCACACCGTTAAACTGGTAGCCTGCATCAAGCGATACAATGCCATAACCCAAACGGCCGGTTACTGCCAGCATGGTGCCATTCATGAATTTCTTGTTGCTTTCTTTGGCAATATAAGTGGGACCATACAAAGATCCGCCACCCTTATTCACCCAATCCTTACCCTTGGTATAGGATTTGAGTAAAGTGCCCACTTTGAAGCCCAGTGCGGCTTTGAAAGATTTCATGGGATCGGCGGGTTTGGAATAATACCTTAACTCCACAGGCGCTTCGAGGTAAATCGTTACCAGCTTGTATTTCTTGAAATGATCCACGCTGTCTACACTGGTAAAAGGAAGCTTTAAAGCATTTGATTTCAGGTCAACCCTGGTATTGTCGAAAAATATATTGCTCGATCCAACACCCGCACCCAATGCTATACTGAATTTGGGATTGGTTTTGAAAGGCTTGTCGTACATGAAATAAAGATTGAAATGGCGGCTGAAACCCTTGGTGCGAACACTATCCGGCCGGCTCATCCAGCTGTCGGAACCATATTGAATCATAAAATGATCGGCAGGGCGGGTGCTCAGATCAATTTTGGGAACTTTGAGCGACTGAGACATAGCCAGCACAGAAACAGAAATACCAAGGAGAACGAGTAGTGTTTTTTTCATTTCAATTAGTTAATTACCATATGGTTTGCCCATAGGGCGCAAAAATAACAGAAATGGCTGCATTCAAGTGGTTAAAAATTAGTCAAAACGCAGGTATGCAGCATTTAATGGGATAAAAAAGGCTTTTTTGACTGCCCAAGGATCCATCAACAGCGCAAAAATGAATAATTCAACCGCATTGTTGCCCTTTTCCGGCCATTTGTTTACAAAGATGCCGGGGCTTTACCCAAATCAGGGGATTGAGAACGCCATTATCGGCCTATCTTTAGCCCGTAATTTATCACATAAGCCAATCAGGGGCCAAAGCTGCTTTTGTTAGGGATACCGGCCTGGTCCGGCAATTCTGCCAAAAACCATCCTCATCCCCCGATTCGCATACATAACCAATTATTATTTTGAAGTTCACAGATTTTGGATTCGACGGGCGTTTGTTAGAAGGTATTGATTCGATGGGCTATGAAACAGCCACCCCTGTTCAGGAACAGGTAATCCTCCCCATTTTAGCAGGAAAAGACCTGATTGCCTCTGCCCAGACAGGAACGGGCAAAACAGCCGCTTTTTTATTGCCGGTAATGAATAAAATTATTTCCGAACCACATGAGGAGCACCTGATCAATGCACTGATTATTGTACCTACCCGGGAGCTGGCCGTACAGATTGCCCAAACCATGGAAGGCCTGTCCTACTTCACTTCCGTAAGCTCCATTGCCGTATATGGCGGAGGAGATGGGGGCAGTTTTACTACCGAGAAAAAAGCTTTGTCAAGCGGGGTGGATGTGGTGATCTGTACCCCCGGAAGAATGATTGCACACCTGAATATGGGCTATGTAAAAATGCAGGCCGTAAGGTATTTGATACTGGATGAGGCCGACCGTATGCTGGATATGGGCTTTCATGATGATATCATGAAAATCATTTCCTTCCTGCCCAAAAAGCGGCAGAATCTTCTGTTTTCAGCTACCATGCCCATGAAAATGCGGGAACTGGCCAGGAAAATCCTGCACCAGCCCCTTGAAATCAATATTGCCGTATCCAAGCCACCCGAGCAGATTGTGCAGGAGGCATTTGTGGTATATGAGCCGCAGAAAATACCCCTGGTAAAAGAATTGCTGCGCAGCAGGGATTTTCAGAGTGTGATTGTTTTCTGTTCCAAAAAAATGAATGTAAAACAGCTGACCAATGAGCTCAAAAGGGCCCGTTTTTCCATAGATGAAATCCATTCCGACCTGGAGCAAAACCAGCGGGAACAGGTATTGCTCGATTTCCGCAACAAAAAATTAAAGATCCTGGTGGCAACGGATATTTTGAGCAGGGGAATAGATATTGAAGACATAGACCTGGTAATCAATTACGATGTTCCCAATGATGGGGAAGACTATGTACACCGCATAGGACGTACTGCCCGTGCGGCATCTGAGGGAACGGCCTATACCCTGATCAGTGAAAAAGAGCAGCAGAAATTTGCGCAGATAGAAGATTTGCTGGGGCATCCGGTAACCAAGGCACAAGTGCCCCAATCATTTGGCCCTACGCCGGCTTATAACCCCCGCATACACCGGCCTGCCGGAAGAAAGGGCGCGGGGGGCAGCAGAAACCAGCGCCAGGGTGGGAAGCCACAAAGAAGATGAGCTTGATTGAATCAGGCGGGGCCATGCTGCTATTTGTTTTATTTTTTAGTGTGGCTGTTTTTTTTATTTTTGCGCCTCTTATGTATTTCGGAAAACCGGAATTCAGTAATAAGTTCTTATGTTTTTTTGAAAGCAACCCGTTTGTTTTCGGGCCTATAGCTCAGTTGGTTAGAGCATCCCGCCGCATAGGCGGGAGGGTCCCAGGAAGCAGCAATAGTTCTTATTTACATATTTGAAGACAACCCAGTTGTTTTCGGGCCTATAGCTCAGTTGGTTAGAGCACCTGACTCATAATCAGGGGGTCCCAGGATCATGCCCTGGTGGGCCCACTTAAGAATCAAGCAGTTATGAAGTAATAATCATAGCTGCTTTTTTATTTGCATACAAACTGTCAATTTCTTCCGTACTTGCGACTCCTCAC
>JBDKLG010000200.1:0-21977 GCA_039795695.1 Bacteroidota bacterium | reverse complement strand
TTCATTTTCACATATCCCGAAATCGAAGGCAATAAAATGTGTATGCCCGTTTTCATCAGGTACCCTTACATTATCCGGGATTGCTTGCGAGCTGAGGGTTTTGAAATCGGGCCTGGTTATTACATCAACAATGCTTTCGCAGGCAGACAGTATCTTTTCCTTAAAAGCCTGATCGATAAAAACAGGTGTTTCAGCAACCCTGAACTCAATGGCATCGGGATGGCTGCTTTTCAGATCGGTCAAATATGCCTGGTATTTCTCGGCTGAAAATTCAAAATTGAACTGCTTTCTGATGGATGGGACCATGGGATCGGTTTTGTCTGCTCCCTGAAAATAAAAAATCCTCGCCAATCGCAACGAGGATTTTTGGTAGATGTATCGTTTGCACCCTTATTTCTCAGGCTTCCATCAATTCGCCCATGGCCAGATTCAGAAAATTGGGTAGTACATGCCGGTAGGTCCACATGATTTTTTCCGGATCCTGTAACTGCTCCACCATGCTTTTCCATTTTGGTTCGCCATGGTTTTCGATCACTGTTTGTTTTTTATCTTCCCTTTGCAAATACATGCTCATACCCAGGGCATCTGCTTCGGGGTGAAATTGTGTACCCAGGAAATATTCATTGAAGCGCATGGCCATAATGGCTCTTTCATAGGGAACATGGGGTCGGTTTTTTTCTATCGCCAGTATGCTTGCACCCATGGCCCTTATTTTTTCATGATTGGGTTCAATTACCTGGTAATCACGACTGTCAACACTGTAAAAAGGGTCTTTCAGCCCTTCAAATACGGGCTCATTTTGGCCTTCGTATAGCATATGTATCGGGAATACGCCAAAAGCAGTCGAGTTTCTTCTGCAAACATTTCCCAGGCCGTAATGCCTGCATACCAGCTGAAAGCTATGACAGATAAAGAACACCTGTTTTTTGGGAAAATGATCGTGCTGTCTGTTAAATTGCTCTATTTTATCAAGCCAGTCAAAATACAGCTGTTCCCATTTGCTATTCACGCTATCCAATGGTGAGCCCGGCCCACCGCTGGATATATAAATATCATAGGAAGTATCGGGTAAGGCCAGTGAAAGCCTTACTTCATATTCTTTGTAAATCAGTTCAAATTGGTTGATTCCGGCCCATTCCGTCAAAATTTCCCTGATACAGCGCATGCCCTGGTTGGGATGCCCCTCGTACAGGTCCAGCACAGCTACACGGATTTCTTTTTTATCCTTTCCGTTCATAAGCGGCAAAAATAGGTTTTTGTTTTTTTTACAATCCCCATTGGTCAATAATTCCGGTTAAAAATAGCTCAGGTTTGTTTTTGGGGTGATGGCCAATAATGTTTGGTACATCAGTTTGATGGTTTCTTCGATGTCATTTTTATGCAGCATTTCAACGGTTGTATGCATGTACCTGAGAGGGATGGAAATCAATACAGACGGGCATCCGTCGTTGGCATAGGCAAAACTGTCGGTATCGGTGCCGGTACTCCTGCTAAGGGTTCTGAGCTGCACCGGAATTTTATTTTTTTCTGCCACATCCTGAACCAGCTTCAATAATTTGTTATGAATAGCCGGCGCATAGGCAAGTGAAGGTCCTTTTCCGCAGAGGATATCGCCTTCAATGGCTTTGCTGATTAGGGGTGTGTTGGTATCGTGGGTAACATCGGTAATGATGGCAATATCGGGTTTGATTCTTCTGGCAATCATTTCAGCACCTCTCAGGCCTATTTCTTCCTGAACGGCATTCACGATATACAAACCAAATGGCAGTTTTTTATTATGCTCTTTCAGCAGTCGGGCTACTTCTGCAATCATATAGCCGCCTACACGGTTGTCGAATGCTCTTCCGATATAATAATCATAAGCCAGTTCATCAAACCCTTCTTCATAGGTAACAACGGCACCGATATGAATACCCAGTGCTTCCACTTCTTTTTTGCTTCTTGCCCCGCAATCCAGGCAAAGATTATCCACTTTGGGTTGTGGTTCTTTCTGTTCGGGATTGCTCATCCTTGTATGAATGGCAGGCCATCCAAAAACTGCTTTTACCGGACCTTTTTTGCCATGAATCCATACCCTTTTTGCCGGGGCCACCTGGTGGTCTACTCCGCCATTTCTTTTGAGGTAAATCAATCCCTGCTCGTTAACATAATTTACAAACCAGCTGATTTCATCGGCGTGTGCTTCAATCACAACTTTGAATGGGGCAGTTGGGTTAATAACTCCTACAACCGTTCCGTATGGGTCGCTAAAATGCGTATCCACATAGGGTTTGAGGTATTCCAGCCATAATTTCTGGCCACCCGTTTCAAATCCAACGGGAGAGGGGGTATTGATATAATTTTTTAAGAATGCGAGGGATCGTTCCGTAAGAATGGATTTTCCTTTTTTTGCTGCCGCAACTTTTGCCTTTGCCATGGATCATTGTTTTAAGAGTGAAAAGCCGATGATGCCGCATACTGCTTTCACCAGCATGAGCCCGTCTATGATTGCAAGATAATAGAGAATGCTTTTACGGCGTTGCATTGAGCGGGCAACAATTATCAACAATATAAAGGGAAGGGTGTTAATGAATACCATTAGCAGCGGAAAATGCATCCAATAGGCAAAGAGCAGGAATGAGCCCAAACCCAATACTGTTAAAGGTATCAGGATAAAATAAATTGTTTTTCTTAACCCATAGCGCACCACAAATGTTTTTAGCTGCTGATTGTGGTCGGCTGCATAATCTTTGATATCAAAGAGGATGCAAAGCATGGTGATAAACATCAGGTTCTTGAAAAAAAGCAGGAAACCCAGGTATTTTGGCCGGTAAGGAATGTTTTGCTCTAAACTTTGGAAAATGACCGGATACAGGGTAACCATTCCTGCCCAAACCAGTCCTATTACAAAGGGTTTTATCCATCCCTGGTTCCTGAGATTATGTATTTTCCCACTTGCAGATTCACTGCCATAATACAATAAGGCAATCAATGGGATGAAGATCAATATGCACAAGGCCCTAAAATCAATCCCGGTAATGCTTTGCGGGTAAATGATTAGCCAGCCAATACAAAGTCCGGCAATGGCAAGCGTCATTATTTGCTGTGTTCGCCCTATCAGTTTTTTATTGTGGTCGTACCATTTGGAACGGGGATTATCCTGTACAATTCCCTGCTCACCAATATAGGCATAGGTATAATAGAAAACAGTTCCCAGGAAAATCAGGCAATAATAAATAAAGGAGTTAAAAGGAATCCTTTGCTGAAGGGTTGCTTCAATGGTTAGTGCAATTACACAGATGCCATAAAAATAATTGCCAAACAGAATAAAGCGGATGAACCGGTTCAAACAGGTCTATTTTAGTAAAACGATGTTCTCCGAAACCAGGGTATCACTTACGTTTTTGGCCTTGTCCTGCAACCAGAATTTAAAATAAGCGGTATCGTTTTTGGTGCCGCAACCCACAATGGTGCTGTATCCGGGAATATTGGCATTATAGGCATAATTGATTTCCAATATGCCCTTGAGATTACTGGTTGGGGTAAAATTAGGCACCCGGTTCCTGCTGATGAACTGTGCTCCCGGGGTGCCGGGACAGGTTCTCGATATTTTTTGCACCCAAAGGGTGTCCTGAATATCGCCCTCTGCATCAGTAAAGCTGATATTGAAGGTCAACAAATCGCCCTGACTCAAAGTAGTGGCGCTGATACTTTTCATGGAAATCTGCGGTTTGGTGGTATAAGTGTCTTTTTTACAGGCATAAAACATCGCAGGAATTGCCAATAGTATCAATATTTTTGTCTTCATTCGTTTCATTGTCATTTCAAATTTAGTTAAAACATTACAATAGTCTGCAGTGCACATATTTGATGTTAACAATATTTTTTCTTTAAACGGCGTTCCCGGTTCCTTTGAAAAGCAATGTTTTTTGGCATTTGCGTTTCAATATAACCATAATCCGCTGTACCGGCGATGGTGCGGTTTAATGGGGGCGGAACCTGCCAATACAAAGACGCTTCATTCCATACCGGCGTTGCCTATTTCTTTTTTCAAATCCGGGGAGATTTATGTTGGGGATGAGCGCCCCAGTTTGGTTTTTGAAAGCAGCGGAACCACCGGAGCAGCAACCAGTAAACATTTTGTTCGGGAACCGGAGATCTACCGGAAAAGTTTCTTGAGCACATTCCGGCAGTTTTATGGAAATATCGATGAATGGTGCATCCTGGGCCTTTTGCCTTCCTATCTCGAAAGAAAACAGTCTTCCCTGGTAATGATGGTAGACGAGCTGATTCATCTCTCAAAACACCCGCAAAGCGGCTTTTACCTGCATAACCACGACCAGCTTTCCAAAACATTGCAGGAGCTGGAAAAGCAGGAACAAAAGACTTTGTTGATTGGTGTAACATTCGGGTTACTGGATTTTGCAGAAAGATACCCTCAACAGTTAAAAAATACGGTAGTAATGGAAACAGGGGGTATGAAGGGCAGGAGAAAGGAATTGACAAGAGTGGAAATGCATGGTTTATTGATGGAAGGGCTTGGAACTGCATCCATTCATGGAGAATATGGGATGACTGAATTACTTAGCCAGGCTTATGCCACCCAAAATGGCCGTTATTATTGCCCTCCCTGGATGAAAATAACGGTAAGAGACGAGGAAGACCCCCTGGCAATCAGGGAAACAGGCCGCGGCATTTTACAGGTGACCGATTTGGCCAATATTTACAGTTGTCCTTTCATTGCCACGGAAGACATAGGCATGGTATATGCCGATGGCAGTTTTGAAGTATGGGGCAGGGTGGATAATAGTGACCTGAGGGGATGTAGTTTGATGGCAGTTTAGAGTCAGGAATTAAAAATCAGGGGCTGTTTTTTCCTTTTAAGCCTGGTTTTAACTGCTAATTGTTAATTTTTAACCCCTATATTTGCAGCCCTGAAACAGGAATTAGCGGTTTTAATAGCTGGTTCCATCTGCCCAGGTGGCGAAATTGGTAGACGCACTGTGTTCAGGTCGCAGCGTTCGCAAGGATGTGCTGGTTCGAATCCAGTCCTGGGCACAAACCACTCTTTATGGGTGGTTTTTTTGTGTTTTCAATTGGCTATTTATTGGTGATATGTTGCATAAATAGAGGAGATAAACAATACAGCGTCTCATGCTTTCAACCTATTTCAATATTCATTATCTTGTAACCCCATCTCTGTAAAACTTACATGAATCACTTAAAATAGTACGATGAAAGCACTGTTGTTTTTTGTAGGAATCGCCCTGGCATCTTCCTCATTCGGGCAGGAATTCCTGGGAATAAAAGTGGATGGTAAGATGGATTCGGTGATTGTGAAATTCAAAGCAAAGGGTTTTACCCTCAGGCTTACAGAATCTAAGAAGGATTCGGCCATTCTCGAAGGCATGGCCGGTAATTCGCATGTGGAAGTCTATATTTCTGCGTCTCCCGTTACCTATAAAGTATGGAAACTTTCCGTTTTTCTACCGAAGGAAAATACCTGGAATGCTTTGAAAGCTTCCTACGATAAATACCTGGGTATTTTAAAAGACAAATACGGGGAACCCAATAAAAGTTTTGATTTTTTTATCAGCCCCTTCAAAAAAGGAGATGGCAATGAAATGCAGGCGGTTAGCCAGGAAAAATGCGTGGTATCTTCCTATTGGTCAAAAGTGGCATTGATGGTAGAAATATCTTCGTTTAACCAGGTGAGGATTACCTACGAGAATATGACCAATTCTGCGCTTGCCAATGAAGAAAGGAAAGAGATCAACAATAAAATATTTTAAGGGCCCCGGCTGTTAAAGATCAGCTAGTGGTGCTTTTTGTGGCATTAGTTGGAAAGGAAATTGCCTGAAAGCCGCATCCCTTCTTCATCTGCGAGTACTTTCTTCATTATTTTTTTGAGTGCTTCAGGAATGATTTTTTTCTCCTCCTCAGTCAATTGGTGAATGACTTCAAAAAATTCATCCTCTTCATCATAATACCCAAAAAAGAGGTCGTATTGCTCATTCATGTGCAATCGGAGGGATATCTCCTGGTCTTCCTCGTATACATACATGGTAATGATTGCCCATTGGTCTGCATCCTGGAAATCAAACCTGATTTCAACAGGGTTTTGGCTGATTGCCCAGGAAATCAGTTTTTCAAGTATTTCGCCTGAACGATTTTTTACCAGTTCTTCGTAATTCATAGTTAAAAATAATAAGCGGTGAAGTTAACTAAGTTTTCGTTGAAAAGAATGTGTAGCCGAATGCTTTTGAACAGCCCGATTGTTCCGGAATTTTTATGTTGAAGGGAGTAGAAGCGGGGGCTCATCCTAACAGCTGCTTAAAAGCTTATCAGGGTTTCTAAGTTGGCTATTTTATTGGAATTTGAATCGGAATATTTAGCTCCTGATTTTACGGTGCAGGTATGTGCCAAAAGGAAAATTTTGCCTTAAAAAAGCTATATTCAGGTAATACAAGCCTAAATAATGATGCAGGAGCCGACCATTGTATTTGTTACAGCCAATTTTGCAAAGGGCAGAGATTTGTTCGATTATCTCAAGAAATTTGGAAACAGGTATGATGAAGATTTCGTGTATTGGGAAAATGTTGCTTTTACTGTTAATGCCAGTATTTCCGCCAAATCTTTACTGGTATTAAACCAGCCGGATGCTGTTATTGAGAGGCAATTAAACAAGGCAAATATTCTTGCTTTAATGATGGAGCCGGGGGATCCGAAATGGCATCCATGGATGTTTCAAAAACTGGAACAATACGGTCAGGTTTTTTCGCCCCTGAAAGAAAGCCCGAATGGTCGTTTGTCTCATGGCTTTTTGGGCTGGGGAATTGATTATAATAATCAGGAAATGAATCAGTTATCCATTCCTGAAAAAAAACATATTATTTCCTGTATTGCTTCTGATCTTAAGCAACTGGAAGGACACCGTTTCCGTATAGGTTTTGTAGAAAAACTGCAAAAAGAAATGCCCCAGATAGATTTTTATGGAAGAGGCAGAAAATTTCTCCCTGATAAAATGGATGGTTTGCTGCCCTATCGTTACAGTATTGCTATTGAGAACGATTCAAAGCCCTATTATTTTACAGAGAAAATCAATGATTGTTTTCTTGCCTATACAGTGCCTGTTTATTTCGGTTGCAAAAATATCGGACAGTTTTTTCCTGCCCAATCCTTTGTACAGATTGATATTCATCAGCCGGATGCAGCCCTACTTGAAATCAGGAAACTGATAGAAAAAAATGACTGGGAGGAAAGGCTTGATGCGGTGAAAGAAGCAAGAAGACTTGTTTTGGATAAGTACCATCCACTGGCCGGTGCTGCCGACTATTTCAATGAGGTTCCATTGGCAACAGAAACCGAGCGGATTCAGATCAAGCCTGTGCGGGTAAAGCGCTTGCACCGATTACTGCAAAAATTCCAATAGCCGGTATACAGGCATTTCTTTTCACCCCGGGCTTTGAAACATAGGGCAAATGAAATCAAAACTGATTAAAGATATTTCTTCCAGAACCATTCAGGTGATAGTAAATCAACTGCTCGGACTGATTATCTTCATCCTTCTCACCCGATACCTTAATAAAGAGCATTTTGGTGAATTGAACTGGTCTGTTTCCTTTCTTACTTTCATTACCACCATTCTCAGTTTGAGAATAGAGCAGATTGTTGTAAGAAATGTGGCGGCGGGAGAGAATGCATCAAAAATGCTTACCCTTTATGCAGGGCATACTTTTATCACGGGGCTGCTTTTTTATTTTCTATTGTTTCTGGCAACTTTGGTTTCTCCGGAATTTTTTAACAGGCATAACCTGCTCATGGTGCTTGCGTTAAGCCACCTGTTTTCTTTTTTCTCGATGCCCTACAAACAAATTGCGAATGGCAAAGAAAACTATGGCTGGCTGGCCTTCATGTCTTCTGTTTCCACCCTGCTTCGTGCTGCCGGACTGTTATGTATTGTGTATTATGGACGGCTGAATATTACACAGATTATTTGGATTTACACATTATCATCAATCGTTGAATTGGCAGTGAGCATCTACCTTATTCAGTGGAAACTACATGTGACCATTAGTATGCAATATACCTGGAAGGATTATACCCTGCTTATCAAAGAGTCCCTGCCACAAATCGGAATGGTTATTTTCAATATCTGCATAGGCCGGCTGGATATTATTTTGCTTGGTCTTTTATCCACCAGCTTAATAACCGCAGAATACAGCTTTGTATACAAAATTTTTGAGCTCTTGCCCATACCTTTATTAATTATTGGCCCTTTGTTGATCACCCGTTTTTCAGCCTATTTCAGTAAAAATGGATTGTCCTCCTTTCAGGACAGACAGCAGGACCTGGATTTTTTTATACGGATGGAAATGTTACTGGCAACTTTTTTTCCATTAATGCTAAATGTTGTCTGGTCGCCCTTGATAGATGGTTTTACCCAACACAAGTATGGGTCAGTAAATGCCGTTACTTTTTTGTTGTTGTCAATCTGTATTCCGCTCCAGTACCTCATTAATTTTTACTGGACAATTCATTTTACCCTTAATCGGCTCGCCCTCATTTTTAAACTAACAGCAGTCACTTTTCTGATTATTGCCATTGGCGATTTTGCAGTTATTCCATTTTACCACGGCGAAGGTGCGGCAGCTGTATACTTGCTGGGGATTTTTGTGGAATGTATGTTGTATCTGTATTTTTCAAAATTTGCGGCCGCAAAAAATGCCCTCGGTTCATTATTGATCAGTGTAGGTATTTCATTCATAAGCGGATGGGCAGCTTTTCATTTTGCCGGGGCAATAATTACGAAACTAATACTGGCAGGAAGCATTTATATTGTTTTAATGATTGCAGCGAAACAACTGAGAAAACAAGACATACAATTTATTCAACACCGGGCTTTCACCCCAAATACGCGATAACATGCATCTGTTTGAGAAGAGTTACTGGAAAGAAAAAATTCAGCAAACCGACTGGAAACTGTTTGTATTGCTGGTTTTGGTGTTGAATGTAAAGCTTGTAGTTAAACTGTTGGTGCTGAGCCTGTTTTTTGTATGGCAATTCCGTAAAATACAGTTTCGCAGGGATTTGACAGAACCTCATTTTCTTTTTTATACCGGGTTACTTTTGATTGGGATGACCAATTTTATGCTGCAACTGGGTAAATTTTCCCTGCCCTTACTTTTCGTTAATACGATGGGTGCTTTGTTCTGGGTACTTTGTGCTGTATCTTTTTTAATTGCCTTATCCCTCGTTCGTGATGGAGAAACAGGAAAAATGCTGCGGACACTGGATCTTTTCTTTCTGTTGCATATTGGAATTATCATTCTCAATTTAATGGCAATCATGGTTGAGATAGGGGATATCAATCCCTATACTTACAAAGGGCTAAACCAGAAATATTACATGAGCACGGGTGATTTTATCAAGGGAATCAGCCTCGATAGCCCGGTTTCAACCGCTATGATCTGCGCATTTGGTGTTTTGTATTTTTTGCAGCGTGCAAAATATGCATATGCTTTTGCATGCATGGCCGGGTTGTTAATAATGGCCAGTAACCTTACTAATTTTTTTTTACTGGGCGTGCTGGTCTTTTTGTTTTTTTTCAAATCAAACCGCAACCAGAAAAGTATGACGGTTGTTTTTATTGGGATGATGCTGATATTTACAGCCAGAATCTCACCCCAGAACAATGAGCATATTGTTAGTTTTGTATACAAACTAATTGGGAAAGCTTATTATTTGCCGCCGGTTAAAACCGTTACCCGGGAAGAACTGAAACAAATGCCCGACAGTGTATTGTCTTTTGAAGAAAAACGAAAAAAAACAGGCTTGCTTTATATTGATAGTGTGAATGGGAGCAAAGAAAAACCGGGCTCGACCATAAAAACGCATACAGCTCCTGTGGTTTTTATACAAAAAGATACGACACGTGTATTTTATGAATACCGCCCAAGTGCGGTGGTGGCACAGAAAGAAAACAGGTTTGCAGGTTTTCTGAAAGAACAGTATGGTGCTGCGTTAAAGGATAGTTTGCAGAAGCAATATGATTGGGAAAAACCTGGCAAGTGGATTGGTTATCAACAGCTCTGTTATTTTCTGAAAGCCAGGCCCTGGAAACTAATTTTGGGCAACGGCATGGGAAACTTTTCTTCGAGGCTTGCTTTTAAGGCAACAGCCTTGGAAATTGCCGGTGCCTATCCTCAGCGGTATGTATACATCCATCCTGATTTTAAAAACAGCCATTTATTTACCTACTTGAATTACCATGCTCAATGGCAAATCAAACATACTGCCGCCAATACTCCCGATGCTGTTTATGCCCAGTTATTAGGAGAATATGGCATTGCAGGGGTGTTATTGTTTTTATTGTTGTTTGTTGGATACTCTCTTAAGCAATATCGCTTATTGAGTTTTGCATTTCCTGTGTTAATGCTGCTTCTGGCAGCCTGTTTGGTTGATTACTGGTATGAACAATTGTCTGTTGTAATATTGTTTGAAGTAATGCTTTTGATCGACATAAAATTAAACCGGAAGGAGGGGGTGGTGCATGCAGCATAATCCTTCTGTGTCAATACTCATGCCTGCCTATAATGCCGGAAAATACATTGAGGAAGCCATCGCATCTGTTTTACAGCAAAGTTTTACCGATTTTGAATTGATCATCATTGATGATGGCTCGGAAGATAATACCGAAGCAATAACAAGGCATTTTGATGATAGCAGGATCGTGTATGTGTATCAACCGAATCAAGGGGTGGCCGTTGCCTTAAATAAAGGCCTGCAAATTGCCAAAGGAAAATACATTGCAAGGATTGATGCCGATGATATTGCAATGTCAGATAGAATTGAACAGCAATTTTTTTTTCTTGAAAACAATCCCGGCTATGTCATTGTTGGCTCGGATGCAGCCTATACGTTGGAAGATGGGGAACACCTGTTTGATTTCTCCTGTTTGGCACATGAACATGAAGCTATTTTAAACAAACTATACTTTTATTGTCCTTTTATTCATTCCAGTGTGATGTACCTGAAAGAACCGGTTATTCAGGCAGGCTCTTATACAGAACTGGCACATAGTTTTGAAGACTACTTTCTTTGGGTTCATTTAGCAAAAGCCGGAAAAATGCATAACCTGTCGGAAAAATTAATGAAAATCCGGTTTAACCCTTCATCCGTTACCATCGACGAAAAATGGCGGGGAAAGAGGTTCAGAAATTTAAAAAGATCAATTATCAGGAAAGGTGCTATTTCCAGGGAAGAGGGGGCTGAATTACTGGAAATCATTCAAAAGCAGGATACAAAAGCAATCAAATGGGGGGCTTATTATGCTTTATGTTCCAAAAAATGGCTGACAGATAATTTTCAACCGGCAAAAGCAAGACAGTTTGCACTAAAGTCTCTTAGGATGAATCCATTCAGATTGGAAACTTATTTATTATTAGTAGCGGGATTTTTTCCGCAATCACTCTTACAATGGTTTCACCGAAGAAGCCCGAACAAATTATAACCCTTTCGCATGACTCATGTATTAATCATAGCAAGATCAACACTGTACACTGTTCAGGGAGGAGATACTATACAGATTATGCAAACTGCAGCTGGTTTAACAGAGGCCGGGTATACTGTTACCATTCATTTGGCTAATGAAACAATCGATTATGAACAATATACGCTTATTCACTTCTTCAACATAACCCGGCCGGCAGATATATTGTTGCATATCCGTAAATCAAGAAAGCCCTATGTGATTTCTCCCATTTATGTAGATTATGGCGAATTTGATAAAAAATACAGGAAAAGCAAAGTCAGGCTATTGTTGCACTTTTTACCGAAAGATGCCATTGAATACTTTAAAACAATTGCCAGATGGATTCGGGGGAATGATGCATTGGTCAGCAAGTCTTATTTATTACTTGGTCAAAAAAAATCAGTAGAAAAAATATTGCAGCGTGCCGCAATGGTATTGCCCAATTCTATGAGCGAATGGAAAAGATTAAAAGCTGATTTCAGGTTCAATACCCCTTACAGGGTTGTTCCCAATGGGATTAATGCACAGTTATTCAGGCCTGCAGATGAGGTACCCAAAAACCCTATGTTGGTGCTTTGTGTAGCCAGAATTGAGGGTTTAAAAAACCAGCTTAATTTGATAAAAGCATTAAACAATACATTATTCAAATTATTCATTATAGGCAAACCAGCTCCTAATCAGCAGGTTTATTACCAGGAATGTAAAAGAGCTGCAGCAGCAAATGTATCTTTTCTGGGAGCAGTTTGTCAGGAAGAATTGGTTGCGCTTTACCAGCAGGCAAAAGTACATGTATTGCCAAGCTGGTTTGAAACAACAGGTTTGAGCTCATTGGAAGCAGCCGCAATGGGCATGAATATTATTGTTACAGAAAAAGGGGATGCGCGTGAATATTTTGGCAACGATGCTTACTATTGCCAGCCTGATTCAATTACTTCTATCTATGAAATGGTGCAACGAGCATCCATGGACACGGTTAACCCGCTTTTAGCACAAACAATCCAAAAAAAATATACCTGGACGATTGCCGCATCGGAAACCATACAGGCATACAATCAGGTAATAAACAAAAAATGAAACTATCTATTGCAATAGCAGGAACCCGGGGCATACCCAACGAATATGGTGGGTTTGAACAATTCGCAACTTATTTGTCTGAATACCTGGTAAAAAGAGGCCATACCGTAACCGTGTACAATTCGCACAAGCATGGGTATCAGGAGCATTTATGGCGAGGCGTTACCATTGTACATTGCTATGATCCGGAGTACATGGTTGGTACATTTGGACAGTTTATCTATGACTTTAACTGTATCAGGGATGCCCGCAGCAAAAATTTTGACATTGTTTTATTTCTTGGCTATACCAGTAATGCTATTTGGGGGTTTTATTATCCTTTCGGAGCTAAAATTATTACCAATATGGATGGAATGGAATGGAAAAGGTCTAAATATCATGCGCTGGTCCGGTACTTTTTGAAATGGAGTGAGAAAATGGCTGTAAAATACAGCCACCAGTTAGTGGCAGATTCTATTCCTGTAATGAACTATTTGGAAAGAAAGTACAAGCGAAATGCCACTTTCATTTCTTATGGCGCAACAGTGCCTGAAAACAACGTCCATTCTGATTTAACTAAATACGGGGTAAAAGAAAAAAATTATTTCCTGCTAATTGCGAGGATGGAGCCTGAAAACAATATTGATACAGTTTTGGAAGGATACACCAAAAGCGGTGCATCAGAGAAAATGCTTGTAATAGGCCATACAGGTAATGCATTTGGGAAAAAAATGCTGAAGAAATACGGAAAAAGAACAACAATTTTGTTTCCGGGAGCCATTTATGATAAAGAAGAACTGGACGAGTTGAGAAAACACTGCATTGCTTATTTTCATGGCCACAGTGTTGGGGGTACCAACCCCTCTTTACTGGAAGCAATGGCCGCAGGCAGCCAGATTATGGCTCATGAAAACGAATTCAACCGGGCAGTATTGGGAAACAGGGCTTACTATTTTAGCAATGCAGAGGACATTGCCATCTTGCTTTCTCAAAAAATTCCGGATGACAAACATGAAAAGGATATTCAGCAGAACAGGGATCTGATTGAAAAAAATCACCAGTGGAACACTATTGTCGATCAATATGAGCATCTGTTTTATAACACAGTTCAAAAAAGCAAATGATAGAAAGCATTACGATAAAAGGAACTATAGCGGAAAAGATTACCTATCATCATCTGCAATTATTTGCAATGACACTGCCTTTCGACAGGTTTTACAGTGAAATAGTTTTGATTAGTTTAATCCTTCATAGCCTGATACAGTTTTCCTATTCAAATACAAAAAAAATGCAATGGCGAATCTGGCTTCTGCCAGGCAGTATTTACTTGCTGACTCTTCTGGGAACATTGTATACAAAATACCCGGGAGAAGCATTTTCAGAATGGGAAAGGCAATTGGCCTTGCTTTTATTTCCTTTCATACTCAGTATCAATACCTTCGATTTTAGAAAATACGCAATACCGATCATCAAGTGGATGGGTATCAGTTGTTTTTTTGTGGTTATTTACCTGTACATGGTCGCTTTATGGTCTATTCATACCAACCAACTGCCTCTTCAGGCTATTTTCTCCGCATCATTTTTGAACCATAACTTTTCAGCGCCTATCGGGATGCATGCCACTTATTTTTCCATGTACATATTGCTCTCTCTGGTTGTATTTATTGCCCAGTTCCCTGCGGAGAAGCGATACATGCAAAAAGCTGTCTTGGCTATTATTATCCTTGTTTTAACAATAGGGTTAATACAATTATCCTCACGAGCTGTCTTAATAGCATTGGGTATTTGCTTAAATATAATTTTCCCTTTGGCTCTGGTAAAAAAAGGGAAAAGGTTAAAAGCATTATTAATTACTTCAATTGTTTCGCTAATGCTTCTTACAACAATCAGTAGTATTGAAACAGTAAGCAATAAGATGTTCCGGTATCTAAAGGAAGATATTACGAAAACACAGGCTGTAACCAATAACCTGGAGCCAAGAATTGCAAGATGGGAATGCGGATGGCAACTTGTTAAAAACGCCCCCGTTTATGGCAATGGAAGTGGGAGCGAAGTAGCATTACTGAAAGAAATATTTTATCAGAAAAAACTATACCAATCTTTTCTGAACGATTTGAACGTACATAACCAATACCTGAGTATGCTCATCAAAACAGGGATAGTGGGGCTTTTTGTTTTATTGTGGGTTTACCTGACTGGAATAATGGCGGGGCTGAAAAATAATGACTTTGCAATACTAAGCTTCCTGGTTATTTGCATGGTGGTTTCTTTTTCTGAGAACATACTCGATGCCAATAAAGGGGTATTCTTTTTTTCATTCTTTTATTGCCTCCTGATGGTAGATTACCTGGGCTCAACCGGCTCAAAAACAAAATTGTTGCAATAGTATTTGCTACCAGGCTTTGCCTGGTGAATCGCTGCCGAAAAACCCGCAAGAGGAAATAGTTTGTCTTTGCAGATATAATATCCATGATAGCCCAAATCTCTCAAAAATGAAAAGGTTTCCAGCATCCTGGCATGGCCAATAAACCGCTGTTCGCACTCAAATAAAAGTTTCGGGCGATTTTTTTTCAAAATCCCAATCGCTCCCTGAAACACAGCCAATTCATTGCCTTCCACATCAATTTTTAACAAAGCGGGAGAAAGGCTGTTTTGGCTGCAATACCCATCGATGGTGGTAGTTGAAACCCTTTCATACCTGCTGAAAGGGAATTTCATATGCGTATCATAAATTGTAGCGCAGGGAGAAGAATCGGCCCCATTGTTATAGGGAATACCCAACAAAGCCATTCCGGCTTTGTTGGATACTGCTTTGGATTCCAATAGTACATTTTGCCATGCAAAAATCTGTTGCAGGGAAGTCAAATAATGAAACAAAACAGACTGTGGTTCAAAAGCAATAACAGTGCCTGATTTCCCCGCCAGTTTTTGCAGATGATACAAATAGCCGGCTTTATGGGCACCAATATCAAGAACCGTGTCTCCCCGCTGAATTGATTTTTTAAGGTAGGCGATTCCCCCGATATCATCTTTCCATTCGTATTTACTAGCCCTGTGAATAAGTTTTGATTTTTCCAGCCAAACTTTGAGGAAATAGGGGTACCGCAGCAGATTCCGCAATGAGGGGAGGGGGCTTTTTCTTATCGATATTTCCTGTATTTGCTCCATGCTTAAATGGCCGGTGTAGTTTTGCCCAGAAGGGATTTTTTTCTGGGACTGAAAAAAAAGTTTAAAAAAAGTATTTTTTGAAAAAAAGTACTGAGTAAAATTTTTGTATCCAAATACCAGCCCCTGTTTTTTACATAGTATTGATCCCAGTAAAACCGCATAAAAATGGTGGTATTGGTAGGCGTAGGCCCATGAAACCCTTTTATCTGTGCCAATCCGGTTAGTCCGGGTTTTACCAGGTTTCGGAATTTGTATCCCTGCAGTTGAAGCGCAAATCTGTTACAGTCGCTATGCATATGTGGCCTTGGACCTACTACACTCATTTCTCCGGAAAGAATATTGAAAAACTGGGGAAGTTCATCCAGATTGGATTTCCTGAGAAATTTGCCTAAACCAATGATTCTTTTATCATCTGCGGAAGCCTGCTGATAATCTGCTTCCTCATTTAGGTGCATGGTACGAAACTTAAAGCAGGTAAATGTTTTGCCACCCCTGCCAATTCTTTTTTGACGGAAAAGAACGGGTCCTTTCGAACTAAGCCTGATCAATAACCCGATGATTGGATAAAGCCAGCTAAGCACTCCCAGAATAATCGATATCGAACAAATTATGTCAAAAACCCTTTTAAAAAAGAGATAAGCATGCTTTCTGGGAAAACCGTTTTTTTGTCCCCTGGTTTTGGGCACTACAGTTAGCTGTGTGGCTGAAACGGATTTAGGCGAAAAAGAAGCATTATCTATCATCGGGAAACCTGCTTTTTGAGTTTTCTGTCTGCAATGAGAATAATTCGTATAAATCACTTGCCTGGTTGCCTCGGAAAAACTATTTTTTAGTATGCGGTAAAATCTCCATTTTGAGCACTCATTTCTGCTTCAGAAGTGTATATTAATTCTTGCAAAGATCAATGTCTGAGGGCCTAAACATAGAATCTGGTATCATACAAACACTCTGTTATTTTGATGTATTCGACTATCCGCTTACAATTGATGAGCTAAGGAAATTTCATCCTGCTAATTTAGCCGGGGTGGCATTGGAAGAAAGCCTGGAAAAACTGCTAAAAAAACAGTTTCTTTTCTGCTTCAATGGATTTTACAGCCTGCAAAACAAGCCAGAATTATGCCAGGTTCGATCAAAAGGAAATGAACGGGCTGGAAAAATGTTGCAGACGGCCAACAGAATTGGTAAAATACTTGGGCAATTCCCCTTTGTCAAATTTGTAGGGATATCCGGGTCATTGTCCAAAGACTATGCGGATGAAAATGCAGATATTGATTATTTCATTATTACGAAATCAGGCCGACTGTGGATAGCCAGAACCTTCTTACATGTTTTGAAGAAATTCAGCTTCCTTTTTAACAAACAGGATTGGTATTGTATGAATTATTTTATCGATGAAAATGCGCTGAAAATTGCAGAGGAAAATATTTTTACTGCTACGGAAGTTGTTACACTCAAGCCGGTGTTTGACCAGGGGATATTAAACGGCTTTTATGAAGCTAATAATTGGGTTTTACCTTATTTCCCAAACTACACAAGACCGTCTTTGTGGCCTAAGGTTCTTGTAAACGAAAACCGGATAAAAAAAATGCTGGAAATGATTTTGGATAACCGTTTTGGTAGCTGGCTCGACAATTTATGTATGGATGTTACTTCAGGCAGGTGGGCAAAAAAAGAAAAAAAAAATCAACTCAATCCCCAGGCTGCTCCCCTTGGTTTATTAACCGGGCAGCATTTTGCAAGGCCCAATCCGGCGCATCTACAAAAGAAAATATTGGATAGTTTTCTATCTAAATTAAAGCGAATGGAAGCAATGACAGGGCTATTTCTTACGGAAACTGATGATATAATAATCACCGATTGATCTGAAAGGCCATATTTTTCTCATCGAAGCTTCCAGGTTTTGCAAATAAACGAAAAGATGCGGGTACTTATTGGCAAAAGAACTAATATAAGAAGGGGGTACAAAAACGCATAAACCTTCCGTTAACAGATGGGTATAATCTTTTTTCATGATTTTTTTTACATAGGAAGGATTGTAATACCAGCACCTGAAATGTATTCCTTCAATATGGGCAACTGCTCCTTTTTTTCCGGAAAAACGGCGCAGGGCAGTTTTCAATTTTCCTTTAAATAGCAGTAAGAATTCCCACAAACAAAATTTAGGTAGCAATACCAGTGTTATAATGCCTTGCTGCTTTACAAGCGGGTACAGTGAATGCAAAACCTTCTCCAGCTGGTCTGTGCAATTTAAACCTGCAAAATTAGAAAACACAGCGTCATAAGGCCCTTTCCCGCTTAGTTCAGACAATGCGGTATAGCTGCATTTTTCATAACTGATTGATGCTTCGAGGCCCGAATCCTGTATTTTTTTCTCCAGAACCGTCAACATACCGGATGAAATATCGGTTGCGTGAATTCGATGCCCTTGCCCGGCAAAAAAAACTGCATCTTCACCCGTGCCGGCATTCAATTCAAGTATATGGCTATTTCCGTACAGGTATTGCATGAAATGGGTTCTTACCCGCCATCTTTTATACCTAACAATTGTATCCTCCCTATCAAGTGCATCAAATACAGGAGATTGTTTGCTAAAAGCCTTTTCAGCCAATGCTTCCCCGGAATCAGATAACTGCGGCATCATATTTTGGTATTTTAGCCAGCTGTCTTGTTTTAAAAGATGAAATCAGCGCAGCAGGTAAATAATAGAGGGCTGAAAGAGATTTTTTTAAAGACAACCTGTTAAGGGATAGCGGATGCAGGAGCAAATACCGTATTTCAGTAAAAGCAAGCTTTTTACGGTAAACACAATGCACATATCGATGGAGTTGCTTGTAAAATTCAGGTTGAAACCTGTTGCGGAACATCATTTTTAATTCGTCAGAATCGGTCCAGTTGGATTTTTCTGCCAAATCATTTTTCACTTTTTCATAAAATAAAGTGCCTGGCAAAGGGTAAGAAACCGAGATTCCAATACTATGCGGCAACCATTGTTTGATCATGCTGATTGTTAAGCGAATATCCTCCCAATCTTCTCCCGGATAACCAAACTGAATAAACCAGGAAGGCATGATTCCGTATTGTTTCAGCAAACGGGTTGCTTCGATTACCTGTTCAATGGTAATGCCCTTGTCCATTGCATCCAGTATCTTCTGGGAACCGCTTTCAGCACCCATCCAAACATTGGTACAGCCTGCTTTTGCCAGTGCTTTGATATAGTTTTCCTGCACCAGCAAATCGGCCCTTGCCTGTATTTTGAAAGTAAATTTCAAATCTGCTTCTGTTACCAGTTGGGCAAAACTAGCTACCCATCCGGGTTTCAAACCAAATATATCATCGCAAAACCATATATGATCGAAACCGTGTAGTCCTTTCAATAGTACAAGTTCGGCTACAACTTTTTCTGGTGAACGGGAATGATACCTGTTGCCATAAATGGGTTTTGCGCACCAGTTGCATTTAAAGGGGCAGCCACGGGTTGTTCCTATATTCAGTGAAAAATATCCTGAACTTTTTAGCCACATTTCCCGGTAAGGTGCAATATCTATTAAATCCCAGGCTGGAAACGGAAGACTATCCAGGTCGGCCATTACTTTCCTTGAAACGGTTTTTACAATAGAGCCATTAGCTTCCTTGAAAGCAATACCTTGTATTTCCTGCCTGTTTAGCTGATTGTTGGTAAAAGAACCGATCAATTCCAATAGTGTTTGCTCAGCTTCGCCAATGAGAATATAATCAGCACCTTCATTTAAGTAAGCTTCATACCTGTCGGAAGCATCTGAACTGGATACGATTACTGTACAGCCGTAAGTTCTGGCAATCTTGCTCATAACAAATGCGGCTTCACGCATATTGGTCAAACACATTTTAGTAAGGTAATTAAACCCGTCATCATAAATTACTACGATATCTGGTTCATAACTGTCAATCCTTGATGAAATTGCAGTTGTGTTTTCCTGAAACATTGTGTCGAATAGGGTAACCTCATAACCCTGCTCCCTCATCACTGCCGCAGCATACAATGTGCCCAATGGCGGATATGGCTGTTTTGTTGCCAGTTGCTTGGGATCTAAATGCAAAAAATAAGAATGGGTAAATAGTATTTTTTTCATAAAATCAGGCTAATGCCGTCATAGGAGATAAATTTAGGGAACAAACGCATTTCTTACAGGTATCATTTTCCTGTATGTTCAATTCTTTTCTGAATCGGATATTTTCTTCACTATTCAATATTGTATGGAAAGGGGTTTCTTTGATATTACCCATTTTTTTATGAAAAAAACAAGGCCGTACATCTCCACTGGCTTCAATAACAGCAGATACCCAGGGGGCATTGCATTTTTTGTAAGGAAATTCCATCAAACCATGACAGGCTTTATAATAATCGATAATTTTCTGCAGTTTTTGAGGCGATTCTGCTATGAAGCCTGAAGAAAAAGCAGTTTCCATCTTTTTGAGCAGATGCTTCAATACCCATTGCATTTCCGCTATTTCATGTATTGTCGGGAGTACCTCATTTTGCCTTTCTTCCGTCCACCTGATTTCACGGTTGAATGCCTGGCTGCTGATATCTGCTGCTAAAAAACTTACCTGATTTAACCCCAGGTTTCTTGCTGTATCTATAATCTCAGGCCATTTTCGGTAATTGAGTTTATGAATAACAGTTCTGGCTGTAATTCTGTAAGCAGGCTGAAAATGTCTGAGGAATTGTACCCCCTCTTTCATCTTTTGAAATGCCCCCGGAATACCCCTTATCTTATCATGCAATATTTCATCCCCATCCAGGGAAATAATGGTTTCGTTGGTTAATTTAACCAGCTCTTGTGCATTTTTTAAAAGGCTGAGCCCGGTAGATAAAAGGGTTATATGCATGCCCCTGTTTTTTAACAGTTCGCATAACTGAAAAAAACGGCCGTTTAACAATGCTTCTCCTCCGGACATAACCACCTGCCTTGTACCCAGGGTTTCTAAAGTATGCAGCAGCCCGGTTACATCTTTTTCAGTAAGTTGTTGCAGATTTTTATTGCCCTTCCAAATATCACACATGATGCACTGGCAATTGCAGGCACTGTGCGGCATTAGAATGACAACCGGCAGAGCACTGATAGTTCCTGTTTGAACTGTTCGGTACCGCTTATAAAGATGCCTCAATGATTTCAGATTGACCATATTCATTAGAATCCCTGTATTTCGGGTTTACGGTACGCCCATATTTTATGCAAAAACCTGATTTCATAGGGGTGTTGGTACAAATTTGTTTTGTAACGGATACCGGATATTGTTTTTACAAGTTTCCGCTTTAATTCACTCAGCCTGATATCCGATACAGTAGGGTAGTAACCGTTTAGGACTGTTTCGAAATTCCTTATTTTATCAATCATTTCTGTTGTTAGCCACGGAGTAAGCGGATTTTTTCGCAAATCAAAGTTTTCCCATTGTGGATTAACCCAGTCTTCCAGTTTTTTTGGGAATGCAAAGCCCGTTGCTTTCACCTGTTCAAATAAGGCAGAGCCTTCTGTAGGTACGGGACTATAAGTGTAGATGATGATTTCTGTACGGGGATTGATATTTTTTATCCGCTTGATGAATCGTATGTCAAACTCAATTTGATTCATTACTTCTTTTTCTGTTGGGGCAGGTGTGCCCAAAACAAAAGAATATTCAGGAATGATATCAAACTTTTTCAGGCGTTCTGCAAATGCTGCAATCTGTTCGCCTGTTTGTGTGCCACCTTTGTCCATTTGCCTGAGAATTGCATCATTGCCGGTTTCTGCACCAAAAAATATCATCTTGCAACCCGATTCCCTGATGCTTGCTAAGGAAGCATCACTAAACTTACTCATTGTATCAATCCTGGCCATGCCCCACCAGTTCATTTTTTCGGGCTTAATCAATTCCGCGAATGCTGTAGAGCGCTTTTCTGAAACAAAAAAATTATTGTCGTGAAACTCAACCGCATCTGCCCCCCATTTTTCTTTAATATATTTAATTTCGCGATACATAACCGGGGCAGATTTTGCCTTCCATTTGGCCTCATAAATGGGTACGACTGCGCAAAAAGAACAGGTAAAAGGACAACCAATGCTGGAATGATAAGCAAGGGTTTTGTTGCCGAGATAAGTTTTGCCCAGGTATTTTTCAATGGAATAAAACCGATTCAGCTGGTCATAGGGTAATGGGTGAAGGCTGTCTTGATCAATTAAATCTTCCTTGCTGTTTTTGATGATTTTCCCCTCCTGAAGGTATA
>JBDKLG010000199.1:0-20571 GCA_039795695.1 Bacteroidota bacterium | reverse complement strand
CACCTGGGACGGGTTACGCGATATCGGAAAGGATTTGGAGATTATCTATTCCACTCCTTACAACTTTTCCCGGTCAGATAAGGCAAGCCTGCAACTGATGGATAAATACAGGATAAAATTTGCAGGAAGGCCCAGTGATATGGTATTCAAGGGCTTTGAGTCGATGTATCATTTTACCAAACTTTACCTGAAATACGGGAATGATTTTCTGCAGCATTTATCCGACAAGGATTATAAGTTGTTCAATGATTTCGACTTTCAGCCGGTTAAAGCCAACAAAGAAGCTGCTGTTGCTGATTACCTGGAAAACAAAAAACTCTATTTTATCCGAAAGTCTGATGGGAAGCTAAAATCTGTTAATTAATTTGCCCAGATATCGCATAGAAATTGCCTAATTTGGGGTGATTGCCATCAGGCATTTATGGGTATTTCATGAAACAGAAAAAATCAATTGGCAGGGAGCTTATCCTTCAATGGCTTACTGCCAAAGGGTTTCGGCCATTTGATTTTCAATTAAACACATGGGATGCCATTGCCAAAAGGGAAAGCGGGCTGGTGAATGCACCAACCGGATGCGGCAAAACTTTCTCTGTTTTCCTGGGCGCATTGATGGAATTTGTCGATGAAAATCCGGCAGATTTTTCTTCCAAAAAAAATAATGGGTTGCAGTTATTATGGATCACCCCCTTGCGGGCCCTGGCAAAAGATGTAGGCAGGGCGATGGAGGAAGTGATGCATGAAACAGGCATATCCTGGAAAGTTGGTATCAGAAACGGAGATACCAGCATAGCAGAAAGAGCCAAACAAAAAAAACAGGTTCCTGAAGTATTGATCATTACTCCCGAGAGTTTACACTTATTACTTGCACAAAAAAACAGCCGGGAATTATTTGCAACCCTGAAAATCATTGCTGTGGACGAATGGCATGAATTGATGGGAAGTAAAAGAGGCGTACAGGTGGAATTGGCGATTACGCGGATTGTACATAGTGCAGGGTGTATGGCGAGTAATCATTTGTTGGTAGAAGATAAAAAATCTGGCTTAAACCAACAACCGGTAATTGGGAATTCTCAACCTCTGGTTTGGGGTATCAGCGCCACCATTGGTAATTTAGAACAGGCCAGAGAAGTATTGCTGGCCCCATTGCAAAAAGAAGGCATCATCATCAAAGCCAGTCTGGATAAGCAATTGGAGATCATCTCTATTCTTCCGGATGAAATTGAAAAATACCCCTGGGCCGGCCATCTGGGTATTAAGCTTGCAGAAAAACTGGTACCCATTATTGAAAACAGCAGGACCTGCCTGATTTTTATCAATACGCGCGGCATGAGTGAAGTATGGTACCAGACATTGCTAACTGTGGCCCCCCAGCTCGCTGGTGCCATTGCATTGCACCATGGAAGTATTGAACAGGAATTAAGGCTTTGGGTGGAAGAGGCTTTGCATACAGGAAAATTAAAAGCCGTTGTGTGTACATCCAGCCTGGACCTGGGTGTTGATTTCAGGCCTGTAGATACGGTTATCCAGGTGGGTTCTCCCAAAGGTGTGGCAAGGTTTTTACAAAGAGCCGGGAGAAGCGGGCACAGTCCCGGCGAGACCAGTAAAATATATTTTTTACCCACACATTCACTTGAACTTGTTGAAGTGGCAGCATTAAAACAGGCCATTGGGGAAAATGCGATTGAAAGCAAAGAGCCCATGTTGCTATGTTTTGATGTATTGCTCCAGTTTCTTTGCACACTGGCCATCGGAGAGGGTTTCAGGGCTGATGAGCTATATGCCGAAATCAAAAAAACCTATTGCTATGCTGAAATGAGCATTGATGAATGGAGAGAGGTATTGCAACATCTGACCGCCGGTGGCAAAGCATTGCAGCAATACGACGAATACAAAAAAGTAACCATTGTTGATGATGTATACCATATCAACAGTAGAAGGATTGCCATGCGGCACAGGCTGCATATCGGTACCATTGTGAGTGATGCCATGCTGAAAGTAAAACTGCTTAGCGGCGGTTTTATCGGCGTAATTGAGGAATGGTTTGTGAGCAGGCTGGAGCCGGGAGATGTATTTACACTCGCAGGAAGAAACCTCGAACTGGTGATGATCAAAGACATGAATGTGCTGGTACGCAAATCGGGTTCAAAAAAAACCATCGTACCATCCTGGATGGGCGGAAGAATGAGCCTCACAGCAAATCTTGGACGCATCCTGAGAGAAACTTTTAATAAGGCCCTCACTGACGAGCAAAGCATTGAAATAAAAAGTCTTCACAGCTTGTTCTTATTGCAGAAAAAACTCTCCCATATTCCCCGAAGTGATGAATTACTGGTAGAACAGATAGAAGATAAAAATGGTTTTCATTTACTTGTTTATCCATTCGAAGGCAGGCAGGTACATGAAGCCATGAGTGCTATTCTGGCTTATCGAATTGGCAGGCAGCTGCCGATTAGTTTTTCCATATCGATGAACGACTATGGCTTTGAATTATTGAGCGACCAGCCCGTACCTGTTGATGACAGCAATGTTCGTGATTTATTTAGCAGTGAACAGCTCCTGGCAGACATACAAAAAAGCATCAATAGCACAGAGATGGCCAAAAGAAAATTCAGGGATATTGCCGTTATCGGGGGACTGATTTTTCAGGGAATGCCGGGAGAAAAAAAGAAAGCCAGGCATTTGCAATCATCGGCCTCCCTGCTTTTCAAAGTATTTGCAGAATTTGAGCCGGATAACCTTTTATTGAAACAATCCTATCATGAAGTGCTTTTTCAGCAAATGGATGAAACCCGCTTACGACAGGCATTACAAAGGATTTACCAGAACAAAATCATACTCAGTTTTCCTGAACAGATAACACCCCTCTCCTTTCCGATTATTGTAGACGGATTAAGCAGAAATAATTATTCTTCTGAGAAACTGGAAGACCGGGTAAGAAAAATGCAGGCACAACTGGAAAAGCTTTGAGCGATGGGGGCCATCGCCTACCTTCGCCACCACTATGCAATCGTCTATTCAGCATATCATTGCCAACAATACATTCTGGCTCTCCCCGCAGCGATGTATTTATTGGGAAGAAGAAAAGGCATTGATCCTGTCTGACCTGCATTTTGGCAAGACCGGACATTTCAGAAAAAACGGCATTGCGGTACCCCAGCATATTTATAAGGAAGATTTACAAAGGCTGATTGAACAGGTAGTGCATTTTAATCCCAAAAAGATAATTGCTGTGGGGGATCTGTTCCACAGCAAAGAAAACAAAGAGCTCGAATTGTTTGCCAAATGGAGAAACGATTTCCATGCAATCGATTTTATTCTTGTAAAAGGCAACCACGATATTCTGCCACCATCCTGGTATGAACAAAAAAATCTAACCGTAAAAGAAGGCTTTTACCAAATAAATGAATTCGGCTTTGTGCACGATCCCAATGAATTCAATATGGCTGAAACAGCTGTAAAATATAGCTTTTCAGGGCATCTGCATCCTGCTGTATCTATGAAGGGTTTGGGCAAACAGCAGCTCAGTTTTCCCTGTTTTCATTTCACAAAAAAAAATGCTGTCCTTCCCGCATTCAGCAAATTCAGCGGGCATTCAATAATTAAGCCTAAAAAGGGCGATCTTGTGTTTATGCTGGTGAATGAACGCATTGTACCGCTTTGATTTTTTAGTACAGGGATTTGCAGAAAAGAAGCGGATGGACCAATCCGCCAGCAATCAGAAATTAATATGATTAAAATCGCCTTCAATCCTGTTTATGCCCATCCCCTTCCGGAAAATCACCGCTTTCCCATGCTGAAATATGAGCTTATTCCGGAGCAGTTATTGCATGAAGGGACTATTTCGGCAAGCGATTTGTTTTCTCCTGATCCCTGTGAAGAAGCAATCATTTTATGGACACACGACAAGGACTACCTCTATAAATTAATCAACCAGGAACTGAGTCCTGCCGAACAGAGACGCATTGGATTTCCGCAATCGCCGCAGCTTACACAGAGAGAATTGATGATAGCACAGGGCACCATCGACTGTGCCTTATATGCCCTGCAATACGGAGTGGCACTGAATGTAGCAGGCGGTACGCATCATGCATTTGCCAACAGGGGTGAGGGTTTCTGTTTGCTGAATGATATGGCTGTTGCGGCCAACTATTTATTAAGAAAAAAGCTTGCCAAAAAAATCCTGATCATTGACCTGGATGTTCACCAGGGAAATGGAACTGCCAAACTATTCGAGCATGAGCCAAGGGTTTTTACTTTTAGCATGCATGGTGCGCATAATTATCCTTTTCACAAAGAAAAATCAGACCTGGATATCGGGTTAAAAGACGGGATTGCCGAGACCGATTATCTGCATATTTTATCAACTACATTACCTGCTTTGATTGAAAAAATAAACCCTGATTTTGCTTTTTATCTGTCGGGGGTGGATATTCTGGCAACAGATAAATTCGGGAAACTCGACATAAGCGTGGAGGGGTGCAAAAAAAGAGATGCTTTTGTTTTTCACTCACTGCTACAGAAAAATATTCCTGTGGCCGTAGCCATGGGTGGGGGCTATTCTCCTGATATCAGAACAATTACGGAAGCGCATTGCAATACATTCAGGCTGGCGAAAGACATTTTTGAATGAGGAAGCAATGAGGGCTATTTGCAGGATTGGTTTGCCTTAGCAGCCATCATTAATTCATTTTCTTTTTCAGACTGATTACCTGTTCTTGTAAATTGTTCACCATTCCGGCAAGCTGGTTTACATCCCATCTTGGGCCGGCATTGGCTTTCTGCATAATGTAGACGGCTTTCCATAGTTCCAGCACATCTTCCGCATTTACATGATAGGGTTCATATTGCGGGTTGTCGCTCATTAAAGTAAGCTTGTTTTTCAAGCGGTTATTTTTCATGATGCGTTTGTACACGACTCCCTCACTCTTCGACAATACCACATAGGTATTGCTGTTTTTAACTTCTTCCAGGTCGCCTACTTTTTCTCCTACAATCACGCTGCCGCTGGGTGTTGGCAGCATGCTATCGCCTACAATTTCAAAAGCGCGGTACTGACCGGGCCCTAACATGGGCAGGGTAAATGTATTTAGTTCGTCTACAAACTCGGGATCGCCATATCCGGCAAGATAGCCCGCCGCAGCTTTTACAGGAACAAAACTAATCGATACCAGCTCTGCCACCTGCTTCATCGCACGGCGTTTTTCCAGGTAGCTTTGTGCTTTGGGCTCGGATAAATCCTTGAAAAGAAAATCTTCCAGACTCAATTTGAAAGTATTGCAAATCAACTCCATTACTTCCAGTCTTGGCTCGGCACGCTCTTCTTCATAAGCACCCACCAATGATCTTTTGATTTTGAGTTTATTGGCAAATTCTTCCTGTGTCCAGCCACGCAGCTTTCGCAGGTAACGTAAATTTTTTCCGGCGTTTGACATAGCTAATTCATTTAGTTAGCAATTTACTAATATTTTTAGCTAATTACCAAATTTTTTCTCAATTTTTTCAAAAAACATGCCGCTGAAACAAATTTATAGGCTGTTTTCCCTGCTTGTGGTACTTTTCTGTTTCAAAACTGCTGCATATGAAAAAAATAGGGCTATTGTTCCTGTTGGCTGTTACTATTCAGGCCAGCTCACAAACCAATACTGTTTGGTCGGATGACCTCATCCTTACTCCCGAAAAATCAAATTTTGAAAAGACTTCCACTTATGGTGATGTCATGAATTTCATCAATGCCATTAAGGGGAAGACCAATCTGATGAATGTAAGCATTATTGGCAAAAGCACCCTGGGTAAGGATATTCCTTTGGTAATTCTTGCCAATCCAGCCATTGCCACACCCGAGCAGGCAAAAGCAAGCGGTAAGCCGGTGATTTATATCCAGGGAAATATTCATGCCGGTGAAGTGGAAGGAAAAGAAGTGGTGATGATGTTGATGCGTGATATCCTTTTGGGAAATAAAAAAAACCTGCTCGACAACCAGGTTATCCTGTTTGTGCCCATTTATAATACGGATGGCAACGACAAAATGGCCCGCGGACTAAGGCCCACACAGGAAAACAGCCCGCTCGAGACCGGGGAAAGAGAGAACGGCCAGGGGCTTGACCTGAACCGGGATGCCATGAAAATGGAAACCCCGGAGACAAATGCATTGATTCAACAGGTAGTTACAGCATGGGATCCGCAAATGAGTGTTGACCTGCATACCACCAATGGCACCTGGCATGCTTATTCTTTAACATGGGCTCCCAGTTATTTATATGCAGGCGAACCGGCTACCTATCATTTTACCAATGATGTGATGCTTCCCTTCATAACCAAAAAAGCATTGGACAATTACGGTTTGTTCTTTGGCCCCTACGGAGATTACAATACCCGTGAGGGCTGGCCACTGAAAAATTTTTATACCTATAACCATCACCCCCGTTATGTCATCAACCAGTTCGGACTTCGCAACCGCATGGCTATTCTGAGTGAAGCATTTGCACATGAACGCTTTTATCAGCGCATTTACAGTACCTATAGTTTTGTATATGAAATTCTGGACTACTGTAATAAGCATGGGAAAGAAATACAAAAGATCAATCATGAAGCCGAACTTGCTGCCATTAAAAATGTACTGGACAATGCCGGAAAAATAAAAAAAGGGGTTCGTTATAAAATGGTTCCCAATAAGAATCAACTGAATGGTTTCAGAACCTATGACTACCTGCCTTTTACAAAGGCCGATGGCAGTAAAACACTGGTAAAAACAGGCAATGTGGTTCGATACGATAACATAACCTATTACGGAGAGTTCAAAGATACGGTTCAAAGCACCCTGCCAAGGGGCTATATTATTCCGGCAGAATTAGCAGTAATAGCGGAGCATTTGATGAAACAGGGAATCAAAGTGGAGAAGCTTGAGCAGGAAGAAAAATTTTCCGGAGAAATTTTTATGGTGGCGAAACTGAACCGTTCTCCAAGAAAATTTGAAGGCCATTTGATGGCATCAGCTGAAGGCGATTTTGAACCGGCTGTGAAAACAGTTAAGCAGGGAGATTTCAAAGTAAGCATGGCACAGCCCCTGGCCAACCTCATTTTTTATTTATTGGAACCTCAATCAGACGATGGCCTCTTAACCTGGAATTTCTTTGATGCTTATTTGGATGCGAATGGCGTAAATACCCGACCTGTTGAGTTTCCCGTATTTAAATACTTCTCAGAACCTGCCAGCGCTAAAACCAGGAAAAAATAGTGTTGTCCGGGTGCCGAAAGCCAAGGACTCAATGCAGCCCGAATCGTACAGGCAGCGTGTCCTTTTCAAAATATTAACATCTCTATTCGTACCTTGCAATCATGTCAAAAGCAAAATCTGTTAAGAAAAAGCAGCCCATCATACTAATCACCAATGATGACAGTGTACATGCACCGGGTATTCATGCATTGGTGGAAGCAGTTAAGGGACTGGGCAAAATAATTGTAGTAGCACCGGATAAACCCCAGAGCGGCATGGGACATGCCATTACCATTGGCAGCCCGTTGCGTTTGCAGAAAGTGAATTTATTCGAAGGTGTGGAAGCTTATGCCTGCAGCGGCACCCCGGTTGACTGTGTAAAGCTGGCCGTAGATAAAGTGATTCACAATAAGCCGGATATCTGCCTGAGCGGTATCAACCATGGAGCCAACCATTCGATCAATGTGATTTACAGCGGCACAATGTCGGCGGCACTGGAAGCATCGATTGAGCGCATTCCCAGCATCGGCTTCAGTTTGCTGGACCTGAGCATTGAAGCAGATTTTTCTGCCGCAAAAAAATATGCCAGAATGGTTGTAGAGCATGTGCTGAAGAGCAAGGTTGGCGACAAACACCTCTGTTTGAATGTGAATATCCCCAAGGGGGAAGAAAACGTTATCAAAGGAATAAAAATATGCCGGCAGGCTTATGCCAAAT
Source organism: Bacteroidota bacterium (assembly GCA_039795695.1). Taxonomy (GTDB): domain Bacteria; phylum Bacteroidota; class Bacteroidia; order Chitinophagales; family Chitinophagaceae; genus Sediminibacterium. The sequence goes on along the minus strand of JBDKLG010000199.1, from coordinate 12,641 downwards.
ACGAGGAGGAATTTGATGAGAGAAAAGACCCGCATGGCAAAAGGTATTACTGGTTAACCGGAGAATTCATCAATTTCGACAAGGGTAAGGATACCGATGTATGGGCTTTAAAAAATAATTTCGTGAGTGTAGTACCCGTACAATTTGATTTAACCAATCACGAACTGAAAAAGAAACTGGAAACCAACTGGAAATTCTGATGCTGAGAAAAGATAACCTGAAAATAGGACTGGTACTGGGTTTCCTGGCACCCTTTGCGGGATTTGTATTGTATTATTTCTCGCGTTTCAAACTGTTTACCCTAAAAGAGTTTTTCCAGGTGTTGATGGTGCAAAAATCTTTGATATCCGGCATCATCAGCCTTGCCTTGATCATTAATGTAATCATTTTCACCCTTTATATTAACCGCCAGAAAGACAGAACAGCTACCGGAATTTTCATTGCCACCTGTATTTATGCTGTGATAGCATTGGGATTTAAATGGTTTGCTTAAATAGTTGCTTTATTGCTTTTTAGGAACTGCATCTTTTGTACTAATTTCAATTACCCCATTTTTACCTTCTTCGCCATATTTTTTGACTGCCGTTTCATCTTTCAACACATTAACGGATTTGATTTTATCGGGCGTAACTGAGTTCATGCTCGCTTTAATACCATCTACCAAAACCAAGGGCTGTGGATTAAGTGGCTTGCCTTTGACCCGTATTACTGAATCCACAATTATTTTCCCCTCGTCTTTTTGGTCATTGGTGTTTTGGCTAAACGCTGATACATTTTGCACATTTACGGATTGTGTTGTAGCCAGTTTGGTCTGCACCTGTACATTGTTATTTTGATTGTGCTGAAAATCTGTTAGCGTAACGGCAGTTGTCTTTACCTTGACATTTGTTTTGGTACTGACTTCAATCACGCCGTCTTTGCCCTCCTCTCCATACTTAACTATTGCATTTGCACTTTTGAGAATATTGATTGACTGGATTTGGTTGGGATCCAGGCTTTGTAAAACCTGGTTGTCTGTTTTTTTCCCGTCTAAAATTACCAGGAGCTTGCTGATCTCGTTTAATTTAATCGGGGCTGTCAATTGTAAGGCCGGGGTATTCGCTCCTTCGTTAGCTACAGGGGTTGTTGCTTTTTTAATTGTTGTGTCGGCAATTGCTTCCCTGTGCAGGTAAGCAACAGACTGGTGCGGATTAACCAGGTAATTATTGATTCCCTGCAATACTGCGGCTGCCAGCTGCTTTTGATAATCCGGATCTTTCAGTTTCCTGAGATCATCGGGGTTGCTCAGGAAGCCGGTTTCTACCAATACTGCCGGGCTTTTCACAGCTGTTAACACCCAGATGCCTTTGTCTCTTGATTTGATATTGAGCGTAGCACTAAGGGGTGATAAGGTTTTGCTTAACTGCCCTGCCAGTAATTCGCTTCCTTCAAAATCGGCAGCAGTTTCTTTTTTGGGCAGATAGACAGTAATTCCGGAAGTCTTGCTGTCATTGGATTTCCCATTCACAGGTTTTGTAAGCATCTCGTTGTCTACATGCAGGGATATAAACAAATCAGGTTTCAGCTGGTTGGCTTGTTCTGCAATGGCAGCAACATTTTGAAAAATGTCTGCATCCCTTCTTAACACAATCCGGATATTTTCGTGCTGGTTGAGGTCGCGGATGGTTTTGGCCAATTGCAGGTTTAGCTGAGATTCCGGTGTTCCATCGGGAGCTATGCCGCCTTTATCGGAACCTCCGTGTCCTGCATCAATTACCACTGTATAATTTCTAACCAATACTGTTTGATAGACGGTGGCCTGGTGGGCGGGCTTGCTCAGGCCCAACACCTGAATTTTATTCATCGCATTTTGCATAACAGCAGCAACAGAAATGGTGGTTTCTGTTTTACCGTTCTTGTTTCTGAAAGCAAACAGGACAACCACAATTGCCAGCAAAGGCAGTACCACCAAACGCCTGAGATAACTGAAGCGGGGATTCTTATTGTTCGTAAGCATTTGTATTCTTCTTTTAATGGGTGAGAAAAAAAATGGATGGGTTAATGCAAACTGCTGTTGCGGATAGGCAGCAGTAAGCAACATCTGTGCAAGAGATGCCGTATCGCCGTTGTGAATGGCTTTCTTATCGGCAATGAATTCATGGATCATGTCCATTTCTTTGCGGATAAGCCAAAAGAAGGGATTGAACCATCCGGCAATCAATACCAGGCGGATAAAGATTTTATCATAAGAATGTTTCTGCTGCACATGGGTTAGCTCATGCTGCAATATTTGTTTGCCCGTTTCGCTGCTGATATCTATTTCTTCATTCCAGAAAATATAGCGGAAAAATGAAAAAGGGGTGCCCTTCACTTTTGTAAGGATTAAATAAATGCTGCCCAGGTTTTTACAGGAATTGTTTTGCAGCATTCGGTACAAACGAAAAAAAGCCAGCAGCATTCCCACCAATAAAATGGATGCAACAGTTATATACAGTCCGGTTACCAGCCATTCCCAGTTCCATTGAAATTCCTTACGGGTAAGGGTTTCCTCGATTTGTGAATTGTTATCGGCCACAACAGACAAGAACTGGAGCATTTGCTGATTGTACTGTACAGCAGGGTGCCCATACCTGATTTTTATCAGTGGGATGATCCAAGAAAGCAGGGCAATTGCCAGCAAATAAAAACGGTTGTACTGGTGAAAACGCCTGTTGCGCAAAACCAGCCAGTAATACCCCATCATAAGTCCGCTACAAAGTATTACCTGTAAAAAATAATAGGCTATTGTTTGCATGGTCATTATTTTTTAGTGTTTTTAATTTGCTGCAACAGCAGTTCCAGCTCTTTTACGCTGATGTCTTTTTGTTTTACCATGAAAGAAACCGCATCGCTGAATGAGCCTTCAAAATATCCTTCCACCAGGTTGCGTATACTGCCCGATGAATAGGTCTCCTTCGACACCAGTGGATAATACCTGTGCACCCTGCCAATGGGTGTTACCCCTACAAAACCTTTGTCCACCAGAATTTTTACAATGGTAGCAACGGTATTGGCATGAGGTCTTGGTTCAGGCTGTGCTTCAATGATTTCTTTCAGGAAAGCTTCTTCCAGTTTCCAGATACTTTGCATGATCTGTTCTTCGGCTTTTGTCAATGGTTTCATGAAGTATTTTTTATAGCAGTTCAAATATATAAACTAATTTTTTAGTTTACAAACTATTTTTTTAGTTATTGAAAAAATTAACCGGATCCAGGCTTAACCCCTGAGCTTTGATATGGCCTTTTACATTGGTAAGCACAAATGTCAAATTCCTGCAGGAAGCTTAGTACCCCCCTGAACATCGCTCATTCATTCGATTTGGCAAGCTTGGCATTTTGCCACTGTTTAAATGTTGTATTTTGCATGCTCACTAAAAAATCCCCTTTGTGCCCATACCAAAGCTGGTGCAGGCATGGGAGGCCGGCACATGAAGTATTACATCATATCAGGAGAAGCCAGTGGCGATTTGCATGGCAGCAATTTAATCAGGCAATTGAAAGCCCTGGACAAGGCTGCACAGGTACGCTGCTGGGGGGGCGATTTAATGGAAACTGCAGGAGGCATACTGGTAAAGCATTACAGAGAACTGGCATTCATGGGCTTTGCCGAAGTAATCAAAAATTTACCCGCCATCCTGCGCAATATCCGTTTCTGCAAAGAAGACATTGCTGCTTATCAACCCGATGTGCTGGTACTGATCGACTACCCCGGGTTCAACCTTCGTATTGCCGAATGGGCCAGACAAAAAGGATACAAAATTGTTTATTATATCTCTCCCCAGGTTTGGGCATGGAAAGCCAGCAGGGTAAAAAAGATGAAACAGTGCATCGACAAAATGCTTTGCATCCTCCCTTTCGAAAAAGATTATTACCGTGATCAATGGAACTGGGAAGTGGCTTATGTAGGGCATCCCCTGGTAGAAGTGATTGAAGAGAAGCGGACGGCGTTTTCGGATGGGGATGCCGGGGCAAATGAAAATTCCAGACTCATCTCCCTGCTTCCGGGCAGCCGCAAACAGGAAATCAGCAAGAAACTGCCCATTATGCTGGAAGTTGCCAAATCATTTCCCGATTACCAGTTTGTGGTAGCGAAAGCACCGGGATTAACCGATGATTTCTACCGGCCCTTTTTAGCAGCTTACCAAAATGTATCAGCCGTTCAAAATCAAACCTATGACCTGCTGCTGAAGGCGAAAGCTGCACTGGTTACCAGTGGCACTGCTACTTTGGAAACGGCATTGTTTGGTGTTCCGGAAATCGTTTGTTACAAGGGAAGTCCCATCAGTTATCAGATTGCGAAAAGGCTGATCAAGATTAAATTCATTTCTTTGGTTAACCTCATTATGAACAGGGAAGTAGTAAAAGAGTTGATACAGGATGAACTGACGACGGCGAATCTTACAAAAGAACTATCCCTTCTTTTGAACGATGCTGCAAGAAAAACCGCACTGAAAAAAGATTATGCCGATTTAAAATCAATTTTATCAGCCGGTGGCCATGCGTCTAAAAAAGCAGCAAAAATAGTGGTTGATTTTGCGGGTTGATTTTGGTCATCCCCTGCAGCAGAGCCCGGCCGGCAACTCTGTTCCATTTAAAACATTGAAATAGCTGCCGGATTAAAATGGCCTGGCTCACTATTTGAACATTGGCAGGATCAGCTGTTTGAAAATGATAATCAGTATAGCTACCAAAAAAACAATAAGTGATATGCGGTTCATGCCATGCATGTATTTCATCCACTTGGTTCGCTCCTGCTCAGGGTCTCTTTTTTTGATATAGAGATACTCTGCTATTTGGCTCCAGATACCCATGGGGTTAAATTTTATTAAAGGTAAAGAAACGCCTGAAACAAAAAGCTGTTTTGCAGTTTTCTATCCTGAGTAGGATCATTCATTATTGGGCTGCAAATTTGCGGCTATTAGCTTATCATTGTTGGATGAAAAAAAGACTATCCATATTTGCCTTGCTTATCTGGGTTTCTTCCAATGCCCAAATCAGGGAAGGAATGGTTAAATACAGCATGAAACTGGATAGTAAGGATGAAATGGCCAACCAGCTCCTGAGCAATACATCGGTTACCGTTTATTTTAAAAACGAGAAATCACTCGTGGTAATGACCACCCTGGCTTATTCCATGAAATCCTTAACAGATGCATCCGGGGTACTTACCCTGATGGATGGAGCCGGGCAAAAAACCTATTTCAAAAAAACAAAGGAAGAGATCGCGAAAGACAAAGCCGGTAAAAAAATACCCGATCCAAAAATTACTTTCACAAAAGAAAAAAAGAGAATCCTCGGATACGATTGCACCAAAGTCATCATCAATCAGCCGGATATTTCGGGTAAAATTCCAAAAGGCGGCGAAATTGTTATCTGGCATACCGATAAAATTCTCAGCCATGCTGCAACAGGTCCCTTGTCCTCCGAAGCAGCAGCCGTATTAAAAGGGATGGCCCTGGAAATTGACATGCAACAGGGTGAGATCAAATCAAGGATGACTGCTTCGGAAATTTCCACCAAACCCGTTGGGGAAGCCATTTTCAACCTTTCTACCGCAGGGTTTACAGAAAAAAAATCAGGTAGTGGAAATACCATCAGGAAATAATCCTTCCTGTTTTTTCAGCCATTTTCTTAAATGCTCTGTAATCTGCCGGGTTTCTATGATGAAGCCGTCGTGCCCGTATGCTGAATCGATTTCTACCAGACTTGCATTGGGCATATGCGTTTGCATGAATCTTTGTTCATCAAGGGGGCAAAGAATATCGCTGTGAATGCCCATGATCAATGTGGGTTGCAGAATGCATTGCAAAACACTGATCAGGTCCCCTCCTCTCCCCCGACCCAAATGGTGGCTGTCCATTGCTTTTGTCAGCAACCAATAACTGTAGGCATTAAACCGTTTCACCAATTTATCTCCCTGGTAATTCAGGTAGGAGGAAGCTTTGAAGTCATCTATTTTTTCCGGATCTGGGTCTGTTTGATTTTCCTGAAAAGTGCCATAGTTGCGATAGGTAAGCATTCCAATGGCACGTGCTGCTTTCAGGCCCCTGGCACCTGCCGAAGCAGTATGGTCTCTCCAGCTGCTGTCTGCTTCAATCGCCAGCCTTTGAGCAGTATGAACCGCCACTCCCCAGGCACTTTCAGAGGGTGATGTGGCAATCAGGAATAATTTTTCAATCGCTTCTTTTTCCATTACGGCCCATTCCAATGCCTGGTACCCTCCCATACTACCACCCATTAGTATTTGAATTTTTTCAATGCCCAGCTGTCTTCGCAATAGCATGTATGCCTGAACCATATCGCGAATGGTTAACTGCGGAAAATCGGAATAATACAGCTCACCTGTTTCGGCATTCGTGCTTAGGGGCCCGGTAGAGCCATAGCATGAGCCGGGCATATTGGCACAAACAACATAATATTCAGAAGGGTTAATCAAACAAGCTTCTCCTACCAGCCCCTTCCACCAATCTGCGGCATCGGAACTGGCAGTAAGGGCATGACATACCCATACCACATTATTCTTTTCGCTATTGAGTTTTCCGTAAGTATGGTAGGCAATTCTGATGGAAGGCAATACCACACCGCATTCCAGGGGAAAGCCTGCTTCGTAGTCAAAAAATTTCATAAAGGATTATTCCGTATTTCAATAGCAAAATAAGGGCATGGATAAATTACATTTGCATAAATCTTTTGAAATGACCAGAATTGAGGTAAAAAGGGTGGACGATGCCTATGCTTTTGAGGCTACAGACGGCAATGGCCATAAGGCAAGCATGGATGCTGCAGAAGCAATTGGCGGGCACAATAAAGGTATCAGACCCATGCAAAGCCTGCTCATGGGTTTGGGTGGCTGCAGCGGGGTGGATATTGTTTCCATCCTGAAAAAACAAAGACAGGAAATCAGTTATTTTAATATGGTCATTGAAGGGGAAAGAGATAGCAACAAAGAGCCTTCCTTATGGAAATACATAAAAGTATTGTTTCAATTCAAAGGAAAGATAGATTTAGACAAAGCCAAAAAAGCCTGTTCCTTATCTTTAGACAAATATTGTTCGGTTGCCGCAACCCTGCGTGCGGCAGGAGCAGTGATTGAATGGGATATAGAAATCATCCATTAGCGAATAAGTAAATTTTGGGCTCAGGATAGCATTGATGCATTCGCAATTAAAAATTATGACCATGAAACCTTTACATAATCAGACCAAGGCCATCAGAATTCAGACAGAGAGAACCAATGAGATGGAACATTCTACACCCATGTTCCTTACCAGCAGTTTTTGTTTTGATGATGCAGAAGAAATGCGTGCTGCATTTGCCGATGAATCGGATGACAATATTTACAGCAGATTCAGTAATCCCGGCGTACAGGAATTTATTGATAAAATGTGTGCACTGGAAGGAGCTGAAGCTGGCTATGCCACTGCATCGGGCATGAGTGCGGTATTTGGCTCATTCATGGCATTGATGAAACAGGGAGACCATCTTCTGTCCTGCAATGCCCTGTTTGGAAGCACCCATACCGTCATTGCCAAATACCTGCCCAGGTATGGCATTGAACATTCCTATGTTGCTGCCAACGCAACGGAAGCCGACTGGGAAGCGGCCATCAGACCCAATACCAAAATGATTTACCTGGAAACACCCACCAACCCGGGCCTCGATATCCTCGACCTCGAAATGATTGGGCGTATTGCAAAAAAGCATTCCATCATTTTTAATGTAGACAATTGTTTTGCCACACCCGTTAACCAATTACCGGTTAAATATGGCGCAGACCTGGTGGTTCATTCTGCCACCAAATGGTTAGACGGTCAGGGTCGTGTACTGGGTGGTATTGTAGTAGGCAGGAAAGATTTGATCAAAGAAATTTATTTGTTCTGCAGAAGCACGGGCCCGGCCCTATCCCCTTTCAATGCATGGATACTGAGCAAAAGCCTGGAAACACTGGATGTACGTATGGAGCGCCATGCATCGAATGCATTGTTCATTGCAGAATCGCTGGAAAATCATCCAAAAATCGCCTCTCTTCGTTATCCATTTTTAACCAGTCACCCGCATCATTCCATTGCCATCAGGCAAATGGAGAATGGCGGCGGGATTGTTTGTTTTGAATTAAAGGGTGGACTGGAAGCAGGTAAAAAATTTCTCAACAGCTTAAAAATGCTTTCCCTCACTGCTAACCTGGGAGATACCAGAAGCATTGCTTCTCACCCCGCCAGCACTACCCATGCGAAACTGAGTGAAGCAGAAAGGCAGGCAGTAAATATCGGCCCGGGGCTTATCAGGATTTCAGTTGGCCTGGAACACAGGGATGATATACTGGCAGATATTTTACAGGCCATTAATTTCTAAGCGCAGTGTCCCCTACCGGGAGACACTGCGAAGAATAAGCATTGTTTTAACTTGAGGTTTTATCGTTCTAAGCGCAGTGTCCCCTACCGGGAGACACTGCGAAGAATAAAAAATAGAATACCCTCCCCTAATTGCGCTATTGTGCTTTTTTCAGCAAGCCTTCCTGTGATAACTGACCTACCAGGGTTGAGGTATATGATTTACTGAACTTGCCAATATTTTTCGGATCAAACACCTGTGACTGTACACTCCACATAATTTCCTGCGAAGCTGTTTCGTACAGGTTGCTTTGCATGAAATAAGCTTTTTCCTGTGTATAGTAACTGGCCGTACTTACAGTTGGCTGCCAATGGCTGTAATAGCCAATATAGTTACCACTCCAGGTATAATAGGGTTGCACTGAGTAAGCTTCCTGCCCGGGAGTATAGCGAACCGATTCGTCCTTTTTCAGCAATGAAGCAATAAACACGGCATCACATCCGCTTTCCTTTACTTTGGCCACAATGGTTTCTTTGGAAGGAAGTTTGCTGTCCTGCAGGGTTGGAGCCATTACATCAATGCTCTTAACCGTTTTATATCCTTTCTCACCGGCAATTTTAGCCAGGTCATTTTCAAGCATGGATCTCGCTTCTAAATCTGCACTCATCACCAGTATAAAGATATTGCTGAATTTTTTTCCGGTAATTTTCTCTTTGTTAATCCATACACCTGTTGACTGCTGTGGGGTTTTACAGGAAACCATCAGTGCGATTATTGTGATACCCGCTGCTAAGACCTTTTTCATACAAACTATTTAAATGATTTGGTTTGCAATAATAGGCAATTTGCCGCTCATGCTCATTTTAAAAGAATGGAATAGTCATGCTTAACAAAACCGTTACGGGGCTTTTCTCAAGGCTACCGCTATTTTCGAGTCGGCTGTACCATAATAGAGGAACCATTTATCCTGAAAATTAGCCAAACCTTCCACAAAACAAACCCTGCTTACCTGGCCATTTAATTCATAGGGCTTGTTGGGATGGATAAAATAATTGTCGAGTCTTTTGATCACTTTTACAGGGTCTTTTGCATCCATCAGTACCTGTCCGGCTGCATAAGTGCCTTCTGCGAGGGAGGTATCACCAATGGAAGGAATATTTCTGCTGTTATATAGCAACAGAATTCCCTGTTCTGTGAGCATTGCGGGTGGGCCGGGTTCTACCAGGTCGCTGTCGAATTTTTTGTTTCTTGTTCCTACCACAATTTTCAGCTCAGGCATTTTTACAGCAATCCCCTTTAAGGGAATCAAAGGTTTTTCTTCCCTGCTCATTTCAACCGGGGTCCAATTAATCAAATCGGTTGATGTGGCTGCCCAGATATTCTGGTCGCCCCAATACATCCAGTATTTTCCATTGATTTTTGCAGCAAGGATTTTTCCGTTAACATATCTTGAAACAATACTTCCCGACTTAGACCAATGGTTCAGGTATTTGCCCTGGTAGGCCCGGGCAAAAACAGGGCCCTTTTTTTGCCAGTGAAAAAGGTCTTTGGAAGTGGCGAGCAGCAATCTTGCCGTAGTACCGTCATAGGAGGTATAGGTCATGTAATAAATGCCCTGCTCATCTTCAACAATCCGGGGGTCTTCACAACCGCCCTGCCATTCATAGGTAAGAAAAGCATCTTTATCAGGAAATAAAACAGGGCTCGGATTCCGTTCAAAATGAATACCATCCTTACTTATAGCCAGTCCGATTCTTGAAGTTCCGCCCGGTAAGCCAATTTTATCCTGGGCCCGGTAAAACATATAAACCCTGTTGTCTTTTACCACCACGGCGGGATTGAATACGTCTTTTTCTTCCCAGGCAATTTGTTTTCCCGTAACGGGATCGGTAAAACTGTTTTTTCCCGCCGACAGGATCGGATTGGCCGCATCAATTTTTTCAAAACCAAGCAAAGCCCATTGATTCCCGCCATTATTGATCTGGTGATTAAAATGCTGCTGAATATGGTCGCAGCCGGAAATAACTGTTACCAAGCATCCTCCAACCAATAAGTTTTTGATGAATCCCATTTTTCGATTGTTGGTTAACCCAATTATTTTTTCATCGCATACTGGATACCTCCCAAAACATGTTTCAGGTAAAGCGGGTCGGAAAAAGATTCGTCGGTATGACCCAATCCTGTATAGAATGCCCTGCCGCCATCAAATTCATGGCTCCAGGCCATTGGATGTATATCGCCATTTTCGCCGCCGGTATAGGATTTTTCGTCGATGGTAATCAATACATGCAGTCCATTCTGTATGCTCTTGAAATTATACCATTCGTCGAATCTTTTCCAGCTTGCAGGCAGGTGTTGTGTAGAGATAGCTGAAGCATCTGTTATTTTTAAAACAGCTTCCTGCTGCTTAGGGTGACTTTTAAAATAAGCTCCCACCAACTGGTTATACCAGGGCCAGTCGTACTCAGTATCCGTAGCTGCATGTATCCCAACAAATCCGCCACCGGCCTGGATGTATTTTTCAAATGCAGACTGCTGCTCATTGTCCAGGACATCGCCCGTAGTGCTTAAAAAAACAACAGCCGCATATTGTTTCAGTTTTTTCTTTGTGAACCAGGAAGCATCGGTACTTGTATCAACTGTAAAATTATTTTCCATACCCAATTTTTGCAAAGCCACCAATCCGGCTGCAATGGAAGCATGATGGTATTTGACCGTTTTGGCAAATACCAATACTTTGGGGGCTTTTTTAAAAGTAGTGAACGAGGTTGAAACCAGGGTTATGAATAAAATACCCATTGTAACCAATAAGTTTCTCATATGTCGCAATTTAAATTTGACTTGATTATAATTTTAAAATATGCCGGAATATACAAGCACCAGCGCCCATTTGCAGGCACCCGCATTTCTGACTGAAATATACCAAAAGACTTTGGTATCCGGTTATGATTTCCTGTAAGGTTTCTTGTAAATAAAAAATCAGTGATTACTGCCTATTAATTACCAATTATTCCTACATTGAACAACCGTCAAGGGGTGATTCATCTTAGGAATAAGCGCTAAATTTTTTATGCCATGAAAGCAAAAACCGGATCCTTACTGGCTTCAATGATGTTTTTCGAATATTTTATCTGGGGTGCCTGGTATGTTACGATGGGTACGTATATGGTAACAAAACTGAATGCTACCGGAATTGAGATAGGGGCTACGTATGGTGCATTGGCCATTGCCACAATGATTTCGCCATTTTTTGTTGGTTTGATCGCAGACCGTTTTTTTGCAGCACAAAAAATCATGGGCGTATTGCACCTGATTGGCGCATTGCTACTTTTTCTTGCCACACAGATAGAACAGAGTAATACTTTTTACTGGGTCATACTTTTGTATTCATTGGTTTATATGCCCACCATTGCACTGAGTAACAGTGTAGCATTCTCCCAAATGACAGACCCCGGAAAACAGTTTCCCTGGATTCGTGTCTTCGGCACTTTGGGATGGATAGCAGCAGGTGTATTGATCGGAAAACTTGGCATAGAAAAAACAGCGGTTAGTTTTGATATGGCAGCGATTGTTTCTGCAGGATTGGGTCTGTTGAGCTTTATCTTACCCAATACTCCGCCACGCGCACAAAATGCCGATGCTTCAAAAGCACTGGGAACAGAGGCTTTCATCCTGTTTAAAGAAAAACCCTACCTTATATTTTTTATTGCAGCAATACTGGTTTGTATTCCACTCTCTTTTTATTATGGCTTCGCCAACCCCTTTTTAAATGAAATACATTTTGAAAATGCCGCCGGAAAAATGACACTGGGTCAGGTTTCGGAAGCAGTATTTATTCTGGCAATTCCTTTTTTATTCAACAGGATTGGGGTAAAGAAAATGCTGCTGCTAGGAATGACCGCCTGGATTTTACGCTACCTCTGTTTTGCCTATGGTGATGCCGCATCGGGCAGCTGGATGCTGTATATGGGCATCATTCTACATGGCATCTGTTATGATTTCTTTTTTGTAACAGGCTATATGTACACTGAGAAAAAAGCAGGAGAAAAAATAAAAAATGCCGCACAAGGCCTGTTTACTTTTGCAACCTATGGGGTTGGCATGTTCATAGGCACCTGGTTCTCCGGTTATATTGTAGACCTGCACAAAACAGGTACCGGTACCCATAACTGGCAAAACATTTGGTTTGTGCCCGCTTACATCGCATTGGGTGTGCTGGTATATTTTATTGTGTTCTTCAGGGAAAACCGGGAGAAGCAGGTAGTTAATCAGTAAGCAGTATTTCTATGATTA
>JBDKLG010000198.1:0-13260 GCA_039795695.1 Bacteroidota bacterium | reverse complement strand
AAGAAGGGGAAGGAGACGCTAAGTAATCCTCCCATACAATAAGCTTAAAAAGGCTGCCTTACTTGTTAAGGCAGCCTTTTAAGTAAAAAAAAGGGTTCCATTATCCGCTTCAAGGCAATGATTTTGAACGGTTTTGGCTAAAAAACCGGCCGCCGGCAGCAAATACTGCTTTTTTTGTGTATTTCTTAACTTCCTGTGCGCCTAAACCCGAACTTGACTTTATAAATTGCCCGCAAATAACTAATTTTGCCAACTTGTATGAATAGGATCGTTCTGTTATTGTTATCGATAGGCCTCTTTGCCGCTTCTTGCTCCAATAAATTTGGAAAAGTAATGAAGAGCAAGGACTATGAATACAAATACAAAATGGCCGAGCAGTATTATGCCAATAAGAACTACGGTTATGCCCAGCAGCTCTTTGAAGATATCTTTCCTTATGTAAAAGGATCTACGCGATATGAAGACATGTATTACAAATTCGCCTACTCCTATTACTACCAGAAAGACTATCTGAATGCCGAGAACCTGTTTAAAAGTTTCGTTGAAAACTTTCCTACCAGTCCCAAAGGAGAAGAATGCGATTACATGCGGGCTTATTGCTATTTCAAACAGTCGCCCAAAGTGGAACTGGACCAGACAAATACCAATAAAACCATGCAATTGATGCAGGCATTCATTAATACGCATCCTGCATCGGAGAGAACCAAAGATGCGGCTGATATTATTGACCGTTGCAGGGAAAAACTGGAATTGAAAGAATTTAAGGGAGCCGAACTGTACTATAACCTTGGCTTCTACAAAGCTGCTGCCATAGCATTTGCAAACGTATCAGACAATTTTCCTGATTCTAAAAAAGCAGATGAATACAAGCTACGCGAAATCAAAGCTTATTACAAGTACGCAGAAATGAGCTATGAAGAAAAGCAGCGTGATCGTTATGGAAAAGTGATTTCAGAATGCAACGATTTCACAGAAAGATTTTCCGACAGTAAATTACTGGATGAAGTATCCAAATACAAAACACAAACCAATAACATTTTAAAAACCCTTTCAAAATGAGCAAGTTAAGAAGGCAAATGAGCGCTAATACCGCCAGTGTGGTTGAAACAAAAAGTCTGATCGACATCAAAGGAAAGACCGGCAACCTTTATGAGTCTATTGCGATTATTGCAAGAAGGGCCAACCAGATCAATATTTCTCTTAGAGAAGAGCTGCACAATAAACTGGAAGAATTTGCCAGCCATACCGATAGCCTGGAAGAGATTCATGAAAACAAAGAGCAGATCGAGATCTCCCGGGCTTATGAAAAAATGCCCAATCCTGCTATCTTAGCTACCCAGGAATTCATGGAAGGCAAAGTGTACTACAGGAAAAACGACGAGAACGACCTTTTCAGATAAGTTAACTATTTCAGAAATGATATTGAAACGACAGTGAGAACTGTCGTTTTTTGTTATTTTGAGCAGGATTGCGAACTGTGGGTGTCTGGTGTAAGTGCATCACTTTTTTACCTGCTACTCACGCTTTATACAGCCCATGTTACACGGTAAAAAAATACTCATTGGCATTACCGGCAGCATTGCTGCATACAAATCTATTTTATTGGTGAGACTGCTGGTAAAACAGGGCGCGGAAATAAGGGTCATCATGACACCTGCCGCCAAAGCATTTGTATCGCCCCTGGTTTTAGCAACCCTTTCCGGAAACCCCGTTATTGTTGAATTAAGCGAAGGAAACGAATGGTCCAATCATGTGATGCTGGGAAGATGGGCAGACCTTTTTGTGATAGCTCCACTAAGCTGCAATAGTTTGGCCAAAATGGCTGCAGGTATTTGCGATAATCTCCTGCTGGCTGTATACCTTTCTGCTACCTGCCCGGTAATGCTTGCCCCGGCGATGGATGAAGATATGTGGAGGCATCCCGCTACACAAAAAAATATTGCCACGGTTCTTGCTTATGGCAACAAACTAATTCCCGTAAACAACGGCGAACTGGCCAGCGGATTATTTGGAGAGGGAAGGATGGCCGAGCCGGAACAGATTCTTACCTTTTCAGTAGAAAATTTCTTTCGCTCAGCCGAATTCAAAGGGAAAAAAATACTGGTAACAGCCGGCCCAACTTATGAAGCCATTGACCCTGTTCGTTTCATAGGAAACCATTCTTCCGGTAAAATGGGCATCGCTCTGGCCGAAGCATTTTACCTGAGAGGGGCAGAAGTAGAACTGATACTTGGCCCATCAGACCAGGAACCCCAGTACAAGGGAATCAAACTCACCCGCGTAATTTCAGCTGCAGCAATGCTGCATGCCTGTGAAGCCTCTTTTGAAGAAGCTGACTTGATGCTGATGTCTGCTGCCGTTGCAGACTATACCCCCGTAAATGTTGCGGAAGAGAAAATTAAAAAACAATCCCTTAGTTTTGAATTACACTTAACCAAAACAAAAGATATTTTGCAATACCTGGGTTCTGTGAAAAAAACCAACCAGTACCTGGTGGGTTTTGCATTGGAAACCGTAAATGAACGGGAGAACGCATTGGCAAAACTTCACAATAAAAATGCAGACATGATCATTTTGAATTCATTGAGAGATGAGTCGGCAGGATTTGGCGGTGATAAAAACAAAGTAACTATTTTTGAAAAATCGGGTAAGGAACTTTCTATCGGATTGAAACCCAAAAAAGAGATAGCCCAGGACATTGTATCATTTATCCTAACATCCATGCATGCAAAATAAATTATTCATCCTTTTCCTGATTGGTCTGTTGCATACAGGGTATGCGAATGCGCAGGAACTGCAGGCAAAAGTGTCTGTTAATGCAGCCCGCGTAAATTCTACGGTTGATAAAAAAATATTTGCCACACTACAATCACAGTTGAATACTTTGATGAATACCCGCAAATGGAGCAGCCAGGTATTTCAGCAGAATGAAAAGATAGAATGTAGTTTTTTACTCAATATTGAATCCATCCTGGAAACGAATGTGTACAAAGCTACGCTCACCATTCAGGCGGCAAGGCCCATTTACAATACAACCTACCAGGCAGCATTGATCAATTATATTGATGCGGATATCGCATTTAAATACCTTGAATTCCAGCCTGTAGAATTTAATGAAAACAGGGTGCAGGGAACTGATGCAGCAGCTGCCAATCTCACAGCCATCTTTGCTTATTATGCTTACATGATTATTGGCCTCGATTTTGATTCCTTTTCGCCCAAAGGCGGTGAGCCTTATTTCAGAAGAGCACAGAACATCATCACCAATGCGCCAGAGGGGAAAAACATAACAGGGTGGCGGGTATTTGATGGCCAGCAAAACCGCTACTGGCTCAACGAAAACCTGATTAATACAAGGTATAATATTCTGCACGATATATTTTATTCCTATTACCGGGCAGGCCTCGACAAAATGTTTGAAACAGACAATGAAGCGCGCAACAATATTATCCAAATGCTAACCCAGCTAAAAGCCTTTAATAAGGAAAATGCCAATACCATGTTTGTCCGGTTTTTTATGCAGGGAAAAATGCAGGAAATGACAGGTATTTTTAAAAAAGCTACCCCCGAGCAAAGAACACAGGCAGTGGAATTGCTGAGTGAAGTGGACATCATCAATGCTTCACGGTATAAACAGGAATTGAAATGAAAAAATTAGTTGCACTAATCCTGCCACTGTTGGTGATTTCAACCTCCTGTAAAAATACATCCCGGAAAAACAAGCCGGTTTCAATCGACTCGATGAAAGTATGGATCTGGGATATGATGAAAGCCGATGAATTATACATTCGGATGCTGGCAAAAGACAGCACCGCAAAACAGCGCAAAGAAAATATCCGCCTCTACGAAGAAGTATTTGCCATCCATGGCATCAATAAATCAATTTTCGACAGCAATTTCCACTACTACGAAGCACATCCGCTATTATTCAAAGTGCTGGTTGATTCTTTGGAAGCCTATGCTTCCAGAGAAAAAATAAAATTATACCAGTATCAAGACAAGGCTCGTTAGGCATTCACTACCTTTGCCGTATAACGATTAACCTATGAATAAGGTATTTGCCAATGCAGATGATGCACTGCATGATATTGCAGATGATACCATCCTGATGCTGGGTGGTTTTGGTTTAAACGGCATCCCGGAAAATTGTATTACCGCCCTCGTTAAAAGAAAGAATAAAAACCTGACCTGTATTTCCAATAATGCGGGAGTGGATGATTTTGGATTAGGGCTCTTACTCAAAACAAGGCAGGTAAAAAAAATGATCAGCAGCTATGTTGGTGAAAATGCTGAATTTGAAAGGCAACTGCTTAGCGGGGAACTGGAAGTGAATTTGATTCCACAGGGTACCCTGGCTACACGTATACAGATGGCCGCCATGGGCATTCCTGCATTCTTTACACCCGCAGGTTACGGTACCGAAATTGCAGAAGGAAAAGAAACCAGGGAATTTAACGGAAAAATGCACCTGATGGAATACGCGTTGCATGCAGATTTTGCATTGGTAAAAGCCTGGAAGGGAGACAGGATGGGTAACCTGGTATTCAGAAAAACTACCAGAAATTTTTCTACTTCCATGGCAAAAGCGGGCAATATTACTATTGCAGAAGTAGAGCAGCTGGTGGAGCCGGGAGAAATAGATCCGGATGATGTGCATGTTGCAGGAATATACGTACACCGCATATTTCAGGGAACGAACTATGAAAAAAGAATTGAAAGGAAAACAATCAGGCTTTGAGGATTGATTAGCTGAACAAACCAAATCAATAAAAATGCTCGACAAATATTCAATCGCAAAAAGGATAGCCCGGGAACTGAAAGATGGCATGTATGTAAACCTCGGAATCGGTATCCCCACTTTGGTTGCCAATTATATTCCCGAAGGAATCACCGTGGTATTTCAGAGTGAGAACGGCATACTTGGCATGGGGCCTTACCCCGATGAAGCAGCTGTTGACCCTGATTTGATTAATGCAGGCAAGGAAACAGTTACACTGGTACCCGGCGGGGCATTTTTCGACAGTGCAGAAAGTTTTGGAATGATTCGCGCAGGAAAAATTGATTTGACAGTTTTGGGAGCAATGGAAATAAGTGAAAACGGGGATATTGCCAATTGGAAGATTCCCGGAAAAATGGTCAAGGGAATGGGCGGTGCCATGGACCTGGTAGCCAGCGCCAAAAACATCATTGTTGCCATGATGCATACCAACCCGAAAGGGGAGAGCAAACTCTTACCCAAATGCAGTTTGCCCATTACCGGATTGGCCTGCGTAAAAAAAGTGGTCACAGAACTGGCCGTTATGGATATTACCGACAAAGGATTTCTATTACGCGAAAGGGCCCCGGGAGTAACTGTGGAAGAAATAATTGCCAAAACAGCCGGCAGGCTGATCCTGCCTGATTTTGTGCCTGAAATGACTTTTTAAGTTTAACCGCATTCAGCAGCTAATTAACTGGTTATTTTATTGTTTATTTGCAAACAATTTTTATAAAAAATTGTTTTACCTAATTATTAGACTAATAAAATAAAACAGCGAAAATGAGCATTCAAGTTGGCCAGGAAGCCCCTGATTTTACCCTTTTTGATACCGATAAGAACAAAGTAACCCTGGCTGCACAAAAGGGATCGAATGTGGTCATTCTTTTCTTCCCCCTTGCTTTTACAGGGGTTTGTACCACTGAGTTATGTAATGTGAGAGACAATATTGCAAGCTATAACAACAGCCAGGCAAAAGTTTTTGGCATATCCATTGATTCTCTTTTTACCCTGGGAAAATTCAAAGCAGAACAAAACCTTAATTTCCCTTTGCTAAGCGATTTTAATAGGGAGGCCGCCAAAGCATTCGGTGTTTTATACGATGTTTTTCCTGCTTTTGAAATGCAGGGTGTTAGTAAAAGAGCCGCTTTTATCCTTGACAAAGATGGCATGGTAAAATATGCAGAAATCTGCCCTACTCCGGGCGACTTACCCAATTTTACTGCCATTCAACAGGTATTGGCAACATTGAATTAACAATACTGCCCGGGCTGCCGTTGATGCTATTCAAGCAGGTTTCGGCAGCACGGGTAATTGCCTGTGTATTGCGGTAGGCAGCGTATAAAACCCATCAAATCAGCCGGTTAAAACACCGAGTTTGTTAAAATTAGCTCCAATAGCTTGTTAAAACCGGATAGTTTTTGGTATTTTGTATCCAGAATCAAAACCATGCGGAAAGTCTACCTGCTTTTACTAATGAGTTCTGCCCTTGTCATCAGCAGCTTTGTTGCTGATAAACTCTATTTGGGCGATTCTCTTGACAAGGGTACCAAAGTCACGCATTTTTATCCAAACCCTGCTACCACCTATATCAATTTTACTTTCGACAATACCGTCGATAAATCTTATTCCTTACAGGTATATAATTTTCTGGGAAGAAAAATGACCGAGCAAAGGATCGCCGACACCAAATTGACCATTAACCTCGATGATAATTATTTAAGAGGTCTTTACATTTACCAACTCCGTGATCAAAGCGGCAGATTGGTTGAATCCGGAAAATTTCAGGTAGCTAAATAAACGAGGGTACTGATAGATCAACTTACCGCTGCAACTATTTATCCCTTACTTCCACGATCAAAAATTTTAAATAATTGGTATTCTCCATGCCCCATATAATGGGATGGTCGCTTGCCTGCTGCTGAAAACTTACCTGCCTTATTTTTTTTCTGGCATCTTTGGCAGCCATTTCAATGGTTTGTAAAAACTGTTCAGGCGACACTAAATTGGTACAGCTTGATGTTACGAGAAAACCCCCGTTGCGGATAAGTTTCATGCCCCGCAGGTTAATTTCCTTATAGCCTGTTAAAGCTTTTTGTATGTTTTCACGGCTCTTCGTAAATGCAGGCGGGTCAAGCATTACCACATCATATTGTTTGCCCTCCTTGCCCCATTGCTTCAATACATCAAATGCATTCACGGCTTCAAAGCGACAAATATTGTCCAGACCGTTCAATGCAGCATTTTTATTGGCCTGTGCAACAGCATTTTCAGAAATGTCTAACCCCAAAACTGATTTTGCTCCATAATGCGCAGCATGTATTTCGAATGTGCCGGTATAGGTAAATACACCAAGTACTTCCGCATCTTTTACAATAGACTGAATAGCTTTCCTGTTGTTCTGCTGGTCTAAAAAATAGCCTGTTTTCTGGCCATTTTCAAGATCAACCATAAATTTTAACCCGTTTTCATTGATGAGGATATTGGTATCAAATGCTGCAGATAAAAAGCCTTTCTTTTGCGGCAGGCCTTCCAGCTCTCTTACGGGCACATCATTTCTTTCGTAAATTCCTTTGGGAGAAAAAATATTGTTTAATGCATCAACGATTGCCTCTTTCCAGCTATCGATACCAAGCGACAGGGTCTGAATAACAAAATAATCATTGAATTTATCAATGATTAAAGCGGGTAACTGATCAGCTTCGCCAAATACAAGCCTGCAATTTTCCGTATAGCCAATTTTTTGCCGGTAAGCCCATGCTTCTGCAATCCTTCTATGAAAAAATGATGCATCAATTACCTCTTGTTTCCTGGTAAGTAATCTTACCAGGATCTGGGATTTTGCATTGATATATCCCTTGCCGGCAAATTTACCGTCTCCATAATAAACTTCCACAATATCCCCTCCGGCAAACTCGCCATCAATCCTGTCTACCTCATTTCCATAAATCCAGGGATGCCCGTTGGCAATTCTGGGGGCAATTTTCTTTCTCAAATGCAGCTTTGTCATCCGGCAAAGATAGGCCCGGGCAAGAATTCCCGGCTGCGCCATCCGAACTAATATTGGCGACAAACATGACTAATTCGTAGTTAACAGCCCATAATTCAACATTTTCCTGCCAATTTTTCCCGTTTCTTTGCCTCGGCAATATTTTTGACAGTATTGCCACACAACGAATTTTTATTATGGAAACACAGGAAAAAGCAGAAAATACAGAGGCTTTAAGCGAAATGGACATTAATACTGACGAAAATGCAGCCGGAACCTCACATTTGAATGAACCGGTTGTAGAAGAAAATGACCGTGAAAAGCTGGAAGCAGCATTGGGTGAGCAAAAAGACAAGTACCTGCGATTAATGGCTGAATTCGACAATTTCAGGAGAAGAACTGCCAAAGAGCGGCTCGAACTGATGCAAACTGCCGGCAGGGAAGTCATTGTTTCCTTGCTGGAAGTACTTGACGACTGCGACAGGGCCGAAAAGCAATTACAGTCCTCAGATGATCTCTCGCTTCAAAAAGAAGGCATACAACTGGTATTCAACAAACTTCGGTCTACGCTGCATGCAAAAGGGGTGAAAGCCATGGAGAGCATCCAGACAGATTTTGATGTGGAAAAGCATGAAGCCATTACAGAAATTCCTGCAGCATCCGAAAATTTAAAGGGTAAGGTATTGGATGAAATTGTAAAAGGATATTACCTCAACGATAAGCTCATTCGTTTTGCTAAAGTAGTAGTAGGGAAATAATAAAAACAATAACTACTGTGGACAATAATGTCCATGGACAATGGACAGAACCAATGGCAAATAAAAGAGACTTTTACGAAATACTGGGTGTAAGTAAATCTGCTTCGGCCGATGAGATCAAAAAAGCTTACCGTAAAACTGCGATGCAATTTCACCCCGACAGAAATCCGGGCGATAAACAGGCGGAAGAGAAGTTCAAGGAAGCGGCAGAAGCTTATGAAATATTAAGTGATGCAGATAAGAAAGCCAAATACGACAAATATGGCCACCAGGCTTTTGGTCCGGGAACACAGGGTGGTAGTGCCTATACCGGCAATATGGACGATATCTTCAGCCAGTTTGGAGATATTTTCGGCGATGATATGTTTGGCAGTTTTTTTGGTGGTGGTGGATCAAGAAGAGGCGGCGGGGGAAACAGGGCCAGGGGCCAGCGGGGAAGCAATCTTCGGATAAAACTAAAACTCACGTATGAGGAAATTGCCAAAGGTGTTGTAAAGAATGTGAAAGTTAAAAAGCATGTTGCCTGTTCAACCTGTGCAGGCAGCGGTGCAAAAGATAAAAATAGTGTGCAAACCTGTAATACCTGTAAGGGAAGTGGTCAGGTAAGAAAAGTTACCAGCACTTTTTTAGGACAGATGCAAACTGTTACTACCTGTCCGGCTTGTAATGGAGAAGGTACCACGGTAACATCCAAATGCCCAGCCTGTAAGGGTGAAGGAAGGGCTTACGGAGAAGAGACCATCAGTATTGAAATACCAGCAGGTGTGCAGGAAGGTATGCAGCTAAGCATGAGTGGTAAAGGGAATGCAGGAGAGAGGGGCGGAATGCCGGGAGATTTAATTATACAGATTGAAGAAGAACCACATGCAGAATTGCACAGGGATGGATTGAATGTGGCTTATGACCTGCATATATCATTTCCCGATGCCGTATTTGGCACAAGCATTGAAGTGCCAACAATTGACGGTAGGGCAAAAATTAAAATCCCGCCCGGAACACAGAGCGGTAAGATTTTCCGTTTAAAGGGCAAGGGCTTTCCTGAAGTACAGGGCTACGCCAAAGGCGACCAGCTGATTCAGGTAAATGTTTGGACTCCCCAGCACCTGAGTCCGGAAGAAAAAGAAGCATTGGAGAAACTGAACCTAAGCGATAATTTCAAACCCAATCCCAATAAAGGCGATAAGAGTTTTTTTGATAGGGTGCGAGAGGCATTTAACTAGAATATAGTTGTAGCATACCTGGTAACTGATAAAAATCTTCATCAGCTACACCAGTAGGGAAGAAATTGAAAGCCGCAGATTCGCAGATTAGTCTTTACCAATCTGCGAATCTGCGGCTTATCATTTAAGGGGCATGCATAAATGCTGCTGTTGAACGAGGCTTCGAAAACCCGCGGCAATTAGAACATTATTTATCCAACACCAATACCTGAAAACTTCCGGGAATCATTTTTGGCCTGGTATTTTTAGGGGCATCTGCAGGCAGTGTTTCATAATCGGCGGTTGGTAAATAAATTTTATGGGTCGTCTCATCCAGGCTAATGGTTCTTGCGCCACGTTTGGTTTTTACATTATCAATGACCTTGAAATCATTGGCTCCGGTTTCTTTGATAACGGTCATGGTACCATCTCCGTTGGATGTAAAAATCATATTGGTAGCAGGATCAAATGCAGTGCCATCAGACCCTTCGCCAATGGGTAACTTGTCAATGATTTTGCCATTGGTAGCATCCATGACAACCAAAAAATTATCGCAGGAGGCAAATAGCCTGTTATTTTTTTTATCAATTGCCAATCCTGTAGGAGCTTCTGCAGGCGAGAGTGACCAGTGGTTCAATACTTCATATTTTACAATGTCCACTTCTGCAATCTCGTTTTTGTCTTCCAGGTTCACGTATAATTTACCTGCCTGGTTGCTGACTACTGTTTCCAGTTTTGCCCCGCCTATTGGAATAGTGGCAATAAGCTTGTCGGATACGGGATCAATCACAGAAAGATCGCCCCCCGAATGGTTGCTGGTGATGATTTTTTTGGAATAGGGATCATACATGATCCAGTCGGGATTTTTGCCTACAGCAATCTGCCCAATTTCTTTGAAGGTTTTTAAATCAAATATGGTCACATTGTTTAACCTGCCATTACTGGTATAGCCCTTTCCCAAATCTTTTACCAATGCAATTCCATGTACACCTGTTGTATTGGGGATTATTCCCAATGAATCTCCGGTAGACTTGTCAAGAATATTTACCTGTGAGCCATGCGAGAGGTATAGTTTGTTGGAAGACGCGTCAGCAGCGGGATAATCCCATCCACCCATACTTGCAACATGGAATATAGCAGTGATATGATAGCCACTGTTTTGACCAGGCACATATATGCATGGTAAAATCAGCAGGAGGGTTAATCCGCTTAAGAAGGATTTTTTCATAGAGTTTTTTTAGAATCTGTAGTAAAATAAACCAGTATTAACCTGATAATTGTTTGTATACTCCAAAAGGTAAGTGATTATTCTTTCTTTTTCTTTTTACCGGGCTTATAAATTGTCACAGCTTTTTCTACCAGTGTCAAAAACTCTGCTTCCTGCTTGTTTTGGGGTTTAACGTATAATTTGGCAAAATTGAGCACATCTTCCAGTTGGGTTTTGCCGCAGTACCTGGACTGTTTTAAAACAGACCCAAACATACTTACAGCAGCTGCCAGACGGTAGTTCGCAGCAGCAGACTCAATGCTGCTAAAACTGTTCGAAGGTACAGCGAACAGTTGTTTTATGGTACTACCGGTAAATGCCTCCTCGTAAACCAACTGAACTTCTGCAAGTTGCCCGCTTTTATTGCTTAAGGTATCATAAGCCACAGGTTTTAGTTCAAAAACAGCCATGATGGAATGGCCACTGCCTACTTCTCCTCCTTCCAGGCCATGGGAACTATCCTGGATGGCATCCGACTTATTGTCAAAACCGATTAACCTGTATTCCTTGACCATATTTGGCTGGAAACTGATTTTTAAAAATGTGTTATTGGCAACCGAATAAAGTGTTTGTGTAAATTCAGTTACCAGGAGTTTCTGCCCCTCCTGTAAATTATCTATATACGCAAAATTACCATTCCCCTTTTTTGCGAGTGTTTCCAGTTTGCTGTCTTTGTAATTGCCCATGCCCACACCCAAACAGGTTAGATAAATACCTGTTTGTTTGAATTCTGTTATCAGGTCCTCGAGTTCTTTTTCTGATGCCTGCCCAATATTAAAATCACCATCGGTTGCCAGGATAACACGGTTGTTTCCTTTTTCGATAAAATTTTTCTTTGCCAAATCGTAGGCAATCCTTATTGCGCCTTCTCCCGGTGTATCACCTGATGCATTCAGGGAATCGATCACCTGATTTATCTTATTTTTTTGATCACCTGATGTGGGTGTTAACGCAATGCCCACACCACCACCATACGTAACGATGGAAATGGTATCCTGCTTTCGCAGGTTTTCTACCAAAAGTTTAAAAGCGTTCTGAAGCAGGGGTAAGCGGTTGGGCTTATCCATGGATCCGGAGATATCAATTAAAAAAACCAGGTTAGACGCCGGAATGCTGTCCAGCTGAAGCTTTGGTGCATTCAGGTGTAAAAAAAGCAGCCGGTTTCCTGGTTCCCAGGGACAGCTGGTTAACTGCGACCGGCAATTGAATTTGTTGGGTACAATGTGAAGAGCAGTGTCGGAAAAATCAAAATAATTCAGCATCTCCTCTATGCGTATGGCATCAGTTGGAACAGGCATGTTATTGTTGATGAAACGCCTGATATTGCTGTAAGATGCTTTGTCAACATTCATGGCAAAGCCGGTTTCCGGGTATTTGTCGGCATTTACAAAAGCATTTTCAACCAGGTTAGTATAACTTTCTCCCGGAGGTGAAAAAGAGCCCGGCAAAGCTGCCTGAAGATTTATAGTTACGGAACTGAGTTTCCTGCTATACAAATTCGCAGTGGCAGCAAGCATTTTCATGGCTAGGTGCTGGAATATCCTGCTTTCAACAATTACTTTGCTGCTTTCATAACCATCCAGGGAAAGGGTAAGGGTGTCAACTACCCGATTGGTGGAAATACCAAATGTACCCAGGCTTCCACTATAATAGGGGAAATTGCCATTTGAAGATAGGGTAATGCGTACCCCTTCCAATAACCTGCCCCTGTCGTTCTTGATTTCACCGCGCAGGTAGTACTGACCAATGGTTGGTGTAATCAAAAAACAACAAATCAGCACCCAAATGATTTGTTTCATCCGGCAGGCATTTATGCCAATATAACGCAGAAACTGCCCAAATCATATCAGGCAGGCAATAATTTGCAGAATTTTAGGCTTCTCCCTCCAGCTGGTATAGTTCGCGGATATTTCTGCCATAGCCGTCGTAGTCCAATCCGTAGCCAAGCACAAATTTGTTGGGGATGGAGAAACAGCAATAATCAATGGTCAAAGGAAAAACCGTGGCATCGGGCTTATGTAACAATACAGCTACTTTCAGCGATGCAGGCTGCTGGTTTCTTAGCTGGGGCAAAAACTCATTCATGGTTTTGCCTGTATCAATAATATCTTCCAGAATAATCACATGCCGGTTACTGATGTCAATATCCAACCCAATGGCCGTTATAACCTGTCCGCTTGACTTGGTTCCCTTGTAGGATGCGAGTTTGATAAAGCAGATTTCTGCCTCAATACTTATCTCCTTGAAAAGATCGGATGCAAACATGAATGAGCCATTGAGAATGGCTATAA
>JBDKLG010000197.1:0-28013 GCA_039795695.1 Bacteroidota bacterium | reverse complement strand
TATCAAAATACGCATGGAAGATTTTGGCTATAAACCTGCCGACCTGGCCCGTGAATACGGTGATAAAGGAACTGTAAGCAAAGTATTGAATTACAAACAGGCACTCTCATTAACCATGATCAGAAAATTCAGCAAAATCCTGCAAATACCGGCGGAAGCATTAATCAAAGAATACAAACTCCAGTAAATTTTGACTTTCAGAAAATTTAAAGCCACCCAACTTTTCACCGGCAAGAAAATGCTGGGACCTGAACAGGTATTGATTGTTGGTGAAGATGGCTCAGTTACAGACATTGTTTCAGAAAACGAAGCGGGCGACAATATTCAGTCCTTCCCGGGTATACTTTCCCCCGGTTTTGTGAACAGCCATTGCCACCTCGAATTAAGCCATATGAGGGGGTTGATACCGGAAAAAACAGGGCTGGTAGATTTTATTCTGAAAATTTTAACTGAGCGGCATTTCCCTGATGATGCCATCGAAAAAGCCATTGAAAAAGCCGAGGCTGAAATGGTGGCCAATGGTATTGTAGCTGTAGGCGATATCAGTAATAACCTGAGCACCCTTCCCCAAAAATTGAAGAAAAATATTGCCTATTATACTTTTGTTGAAGTAAGCGGATGGAATCCAGGCCTTGCCCAGTCAAGGTTTGAGAAATCGAAAATAGACTATGAGGCATTCCGGTTGGCCGCACCAAAAGCGAAAATCAGTATGGTTCCTCATGCACCTTATTCGGTATCACCGGATTTATGGCAATTGATGCAACCTTATTTCCATCAACATACCATCAGCATACATAACCAGGAAACAGTTTTTGAAAATGATTTCTTTATAAATGGTACAGGAGATTTTAACAGGCTTTACCAATTACTGAATATCGATACTTCTTTCTACCAGCCACCGGGCCTGGGCAGTATTCCCTATTACCTGCCAAAAATGAAGGATGCCAAAAATGTATTGCTGGTGCATGATACTTTTACCAGTGAAGCCGATGTTCAATTTGTTCAGCGGCAATCTTCCTCCGGCCTGCAGCAGTTTTTTTATTGTCTTTGTGTGAATGCCAATCAGTACATTGAAAACGCCTTGCCCCCTATTGAACTATTCCGAAAAAACAATACTACGCTGGTGATTGGTACAGACAGTTTGGCCAGCAACCACAGTCTGAGCATACTGGATGAAATAAAAACCATTGCCAAAAATTTTCCGCAGATACCCCTCGAAGAAATATTACAATGGGCCACTTTCAATGGTGCCAGGGCTTTACAAATGGACGACCTGCTGGGTAGTTTTGAAAAAGGGAAGAAACCCGGAGTGCTGGTAATTGAAGGAGGAATCCATACTGAAAATGCAAAAGTAAAGCGGCTTTTATAAACCAGGGATGCAACTGTATCAGTGCCAGCGTTATTTCAATATTTCCTGCAAAATAGGCAGGCTTTTCATCTCCCCGAAATCAGCAATATGGAGAGACAGGTAGGTTTGGTAAGATTGTAATAATTCTCTGCGGATATGCCGGTTCAGCTGAATCTGCTCAAGGTCATTGTAAAACCTGATGCCCGCAAGCCTGGCCGTAATTTCGGCAAGATTTCCATCCAGGTAGTAGGGATGTGCAGGTTTTTCTGGAACAAACAATCCTTCCTGTAAATCAAGGACAGGGGTATTTAACTGGTAATTGCCCTGCAATTGAAAACCCAATTCGGCGGCTAACTGTAGTGTGAAATACAGAGGCAGGTTACTGCAAATGGTATCAGTTCCCTTATCCAGTTGTTTGAGGCTATCTTCAATAAAGTAAAAGAATTCAGGATTGGCTTCCGGCTGTTTGAGTACATGCTGCAGTAATTCAATAAGGTAGGTAGCCACTGTATTCCTGGTAACATCGAACAACAGTTTCTCATACAAATAGCTCCACCGGTATTCTTTGATAAACTGCAACTGTTTTTGTTCATTGTGGTATACTTCCATATCCAGCAAAGCCCCCGGCTGAAAATAGCCGGCTTTACCTGCATTATTTTTACTGCTCTGTCTTACCCCCTTAACAATATAGGATTGAATGCCAAAAAGCTCAGTGTACACGGTAGTAATGATGCTGGTATCACCGTATTTTACCGTTCTTAATACTATGCCTTTGGTGGAATGGATCATGAAGAAGTAAAATGCTAAAATAAAAAGTAAAAACCAATGCCTTTTTTTACTTTAGAGCAACTGCGGGAATCAGCTTAATGATACCAACCCTGTTTAACCCACGCATGACCAGGTAAGTCAGGTCAAACTCAAACCATTTTTTTGCAAAATTGGCATCGGATTTGGCAAAATGGTGGTTATTCTGGAACAATTCGCCCATCAGTAATATTCCCCAGGGAGAACTGTTTTTGGAATGATCGCCATTATCGAAATTGCTGTAGCCGTATTTATGTCCACACCAGTTCACAATCGCCCCTTGAATTGGTCCCATTAAAAAATGTATGGGCAGCAATAGAAACCACCAGGCATTGGGCGCGAAATAAATATAGAAAACTGTATAAGCCAGCATAAATACAAATCGCGTGAAACTGTGGTGCCCAAATCTGTCGAGTTTATCCCAAACAGGGAGGTATTCTTTTGTGAATTGCGCATCGGGCAAATTTTTCCCGGTTAAGAAACCACGAAAAATCACCACGGTACTGCGCATCATCTGATAAATATCCCGGAAGAAATGCGGGGAATGGGGGTCATTAACCGTATCACTGTAAGTATGGTGCATGCGATGCATTACCGCATAAGCCCTTGGAACCAGAAAAGATGAGCCCTGCATAAACCAGGTAGCCATATAAAAAATACGCTCCCAGTTTTTGCTGGTGGTATACATTTTATGAGAAGCAAAACGATGTAAAAAGAAGGAGTGAAAAAACAATGACAGGAACCAGTGACAAGCAAAAAACAAAAGGATAGCAATCATGAATTATCGTTAGGTATTAGCAAAGGGGCAAGATAGGGGGATTATTACCGAATAGGCCATAATTGGGGTGAAAATTCACAAATTACTGAAATGCAGAACTACCCGGCATTTCAATAACCGAAGCGTTTGGCCTGGCT
The DNA here is from genome assembly GCA_039795695.1 of Bacteroidota bacterium. Taxonomy (GTDB): domain Bacteria; phylum Bacteroidota; class Bacteroidia; order Chitinophagales; family Chitinophagaceae; genus Sediminibacterium. The sequence goes on along the minus strand of JBDKLG010000197.1, from coordinate 24,946 downwards.
CTTTAAACAACTCCTGTAAACTGTTTCAGAAAACGTACATCGTTTTGGGAATACAAGCGAAGGTCATTTACCTGGTATTTTAGCTGGGTAATTCTTTCCACACCCATACCAAAGGCAAAACCGGTATATTTATTTGAATCGATGCCAAAATTCTCCAATACATTGGGATGTACCATACCGCTGCCAAGTATCTCTACCCATCCTGTATGCTTGCAAATATTACATCCATCTCCTTTGCAAATCAAACAGCTGATATCCATTTCGGCACTGGGTTCGGTGAAAGGGAAATAACTTGGCCGGAACCTGACTTTCACTTCATTCCCAAACATTTCTTTGACAAAAAAGTATAGGGTCTGCTTTAGATCTGCGAAGCTTACATTTTCATCAACATACAATCCTTCCACCTGGTGAAAAAAGCAATGAGCCCTGGCACTAATGGTTTCATTCCTGTATACACGCCCTGGGCAAATTACCCTGATGGGTGGTTTTTGAGATTCCATCACCCTTGCCTGCACACTACTGGTATGCGTACGCAGCAACCAGCTTGGGTTCTGGCTGATGTAGAAAGTATCCTGCATATCGCGTGCCGGATGGTCTTCCGGCAAATTCATCGCCCCGAAATTGTGCCAGTCGTCTTCAATTTCCGGACCCTCAGCCACAGCAAAACCCAGTCTTTTAAAAATGGATACTATCTGGTTGCGCACAATGCTTAAAGGGTGGCGGGTTCCTGCAGAAACAGGGTCGCCGGGTAAAGTCCAGTCGATTGCATGTTCAGCCTGTCCTCTATCCTGTGGACGGCTTTCTTTCAACGTTTCATATTTAGACTCAACAAAGAGTTTGAACTCATTTAAAACCTGCCCGAAAGCTTTCTTGTTTTCATTGGGCACATTTTTCATTTCGCCCATGATGGCTTTTACCAATCCTTTGGTACCCAGCCATTTGATGCGGAATTCTTCCACAGCATCAGCTGTTGCTGCCCCAAATGCTTCTACTTCTTTCTTGTAAGCTTCAATCTGTTGCACAATCTGTTCCATTGGGCAAAGATAATTGTGGATTGGATATGATTTCCATCGGTTTTGCGGGGAGATGCTGCCAAAAGCCGGTTAAATACGGTATTTGGCAGATCAATCCTTAGCTAAATCTGCAAAATCGGTGCTATTTGGTTACATTTGCCTTTGCAGAAGTACTAATATATGGAATACAATACAGAGAGAAATTACCTGGGAATGAAAGAATACGGTCGCCACGTACAGAAAATGGTGGAGTATTTGTTAACGATAGAAGACAAGGAAAAACGCCAGCAACAGGCCCATTGTGTGATTGAATTGATGGGTTTTGTAAATCCACATTTGAAAAATGTTGAAGATTTCCGTCATAAACTTTGGGATCACTTATTTTTCATCAGTGATTTTAAGCTGGATGTGGTTAGTCCCTACCCCATCCCACAAAAGGAAACCTATAAACTAAAACCCGAGCCCCTGCCTTATCCCAAGCGTCATCCCAAATATGCGCACCTGGGTAAGAACCTGGAAGTGGTAATTGACAAGGCTTTGAAGGAAGAAGATCCCGAGAAAAAAGCGGGCTTTGCACATGCCATCGCTTACTACATGAAATTGGCCTATAGTAACTGGCATAAAGAGCTGGTGCATGATGATACCATCAGAACAGAATTAAACAGTATTACCGGTGGAGAATTGGAGTTTACCAATACCCCTTATATTAAACACCGCAACCAGAATTTTGAGCGTGATGAATATCCGCGCAGTGGCGGAGGCCGTTGGCAGCAGAATTTTGGCGGAAGAGCCAGTGGCGGAAGAAGCAATAACGGTGGACAAAGAGATAACAATAACCGTGGTGGCGGAAGAAGCAATAATGGCGGACAAAGGGATAATAACCGGAATAACGGGGGCAGACAGGAGGGAAGAGGCGGCCAGTTTAAGAAAAGGTATTAGGTTTTGCCGGTTCATTGATTTAGCAAATTATCCAGCACCGGTTCCGGTGCTTTTTTATTGCATTTGTTGCAAAGAAAGTTGCCATCCAATAAATAAGCTGATAACTATGTATTTAAGCAAGCGCTAAACTATATTCGTAGTATCAATTCATCTGTCATTTTTAACTTACCTACATGAGTTCATTTGAAGTAATCGGCGGTAAAAAGCTCAGGGGTGAAATCACTCCTCAGGGTGCGAAAAACGAAGCTTTGCAAATACTATCGGCGGTATTGCTTACTGCTGAACCTGTTACTGTTTCGAATATCCCCGACATACTGGATGTTAACCTGCTCATTGAATTATTGCAGGATATTGGTGTAAAAATTAACAGAACTGCCAAAGACACTTGCATTTTCCAGGCGGATGCCATTGATGCAGATTTTCTTGCTTCAGAAACATTTCGGAAAAAAGGGGGCAGGCTAAGGGGTAGTGTGATGTTTGCAGGACCAATGCTTGCCCGGTTTAAACGGGCTTATATTCCAAAGCCGGGCGGAGATAAGATTGGCAGAAGAAGACTTGATACACATATCATCGGATTTGAGAAACTTGGGGCAAGCTATACTTATGAAGATGAACTTGGTTGTTTCAAACTATCATCCCCCCAATTAAAAGGTGCTTATATGCTGCTGGATGAGCCTTCTGTAACGGGCACAGCCAATATTGTGATGGCCGCTGTGATGGCAGAGGGCAATACAACGATTTATAATGCTGCTTGTGAGCCCTATCTGCAACAATTGTGCAAAATGCTGAACAGGATGGGTGCAAAAATTTCCGGTATTGGCAGTAATCTTTTGGTGATAGAGGGAGTTGAAAAATTAGGGGGCACCAGCCATCGCATGCTACCGGATATGATTGAGATAGGCAGTTTTATTGGTCTTGCAGCAATGACACAAAGCGAAATTACCATTAAGGATGCAGGGGTGGAACACTTAGGTGTTATTCCGGAAAAATTTCAACAACTGGGTATTGATTTTAAGATACAGGGTAATGATATCTATATTCCTGCCCAGGAAGTATATGAAATACAAACATTTATGGATGGCGGCATCTTAACCATCTACGACAATCCCTGGCCTGGATTTACACCGGATTTATTGAGTATCGTATTAGTGGTTGCAACCCAGGCAAGAGGCAGTGTATTGATTCACCAGAAAATGTTTGAGAGTCGTTTATTCTTTACGGATAAACTGATTGATATGGGTGCGCAGATTATTCTCTGCGATCCCCATCGTGCTACCGTAATTGGTCTGGGAAGAAAAAACAATCTGCGTGGTATTACCATGAGCAGCCCGGATATCAGGGCTGGACAGGCTTTGCTGATTGCAGCATTAAGCGCAGATGGGAAAAGCATTATTCAGAATATTGAGCAGATCGACAGGGGTTACCAGGATATTGACAAGCGATTAAGAAATTTAGGAGCTGATATCAGGCGAATTCCTTCCTGACAATGGTGCAGCAGTATTTGTGTCCTCACAAATACCCAACCATACCTGTCTTTCACAAGTACAAATACGCTTCAAAAAAAACCTCGTTTAACTACTTGCTGCAGTATTTGTGTCTCCACAAATACCCAACTACACCTGTCTTTTGCAGCAGTATTTGTGTCCCCACAAATACCCAACCATACCTGCCTTTCACAAGTACAAATACGCTTCAAAAAAAAACCTCGTTTAACTACTTTGCATAGAATGGAATATGGATCACTTTATTTTTATACCTCCACCATTCATCAGTGGAAGCCATCTATTCAACAATATAATTTTTACAATATCATCCTGGAATCCTTGGCTTTCCTTCATAACAAAGGGCTAATCAGGGTTTATGGATTTGTAATTATGCCCAATCATATTCATTTAATCTGGCAAATACTTAAACCCAACGGAAAGGAAAGTCCCGTAGCCAGTTTTAAAAAATTTACGGCTCATAGATTTGAACAGCATATACTAAAGATATCGCCAGAAGACCTTATCAACTATCAAGTTGACTGGCACTCAAGAAAATATAATTTCTGGCAACCAGAACCTCATTGGTTTTTACTATTCAATGAAAAAACGCTGATCCAAAAACTGAATTACATTCATAAAAATCCTGTGAGCAAAAAATGGTCATTGGCAAATGACTATATTGACTATCCTTTCTCTTCTGCCCGATTTTATGAAACAGGTGTTAACGACTTTAGTTTTTTATACCACTATGCTGATTTTAATGATAAGGTTGTTTAAGAAGTTTCCTAGGTCATGTGCAGACACATGACCTGCGTTTTCATGCAAACACATGACCTGCGCTTTCATGCAAACACATCAGCTCCGTTTTATGGGAATTCATGACCTGCCTTCAAAAAACTGTCAATAAACTCCTTCTTTCCAATACTGATTATTCGTTCTTCTTAGAGCAGGCTATAACCCAATCCTTTTGCCGGGAAACCTGACCCATTTACACAGATCGCCTTGTCAGTCATCCATTAAAAACACCAAATAAAATTCCGGCTACTTTAGCTATATTTAATCCCATTTATCAACATCGGTTTATTTATGAAAAAAATTAGTACAATCTGTCTGACCATTTTAGGCAGCTTCTTATTAAGCAGCTGCAATGTAAATGCCGATAAAAGCGCAGCAACTGAAAAGGATAGTTCCGGCAAGGGTCCTGTAGAAAACAGAATAGCGAAATCAGGCTATAAGCCTGCTTTCGCAGGACAAACAAGGGTGAACCGGGTAAAAACAAATACTGCTTATGCAGTAGAAAAAATAGCAGAGAAAATAGGTAACCCCTGGGCAATTATTAGTTTGCCAGATGGGCGTTTATTGATCTCAGATAAATCTGGCTATATCAGCATCTTTACTGCCAACGGAGCTTTTGTGAAGAAGATAAGTGGCTTGCCGGAAATAGCTTATACAGGACAGGGAGGGCTTCTTGACCTGGCCCTTGATCCTGATTTCAGCAAAAACAGAATACTTTACTGGAGTTTTTCGCAGAATGTTGGTACAGGAAACCTGACAGCAGTAGGCAAAGGAAAACTATCGATCGATGAAAGTAAAATCGAAAACCCTGCAGTTATATTTCAGGCAAAGCCTGCCTTAAACAGTAGTTTGCATTTCGGATCCAGGCTGGTATTTGACAAAGATGGCTATCTTTTTGTAAGTACCGGTGAGCGCTCAATATTAGAGGGAAGGCAACAGGCGCAATGGTTGTATTCAGGTTTGGGCAAACTGTTTAAAATTACAAGGGACGGGAAACCGGCACCGGGCAACCCATTCTTAAACCAGGCCAATGCCATGCCTGAAATTTATTCCTTTGGCCACCGCAATCCACAAAGTTTGGATATTCATCCTGTTACAGGAGATTTATGGGAAGCAGAATTTGGTCCGCAGGGTGGTGATGAGCTTAATTTAATCAAAGCGGGTAAAAATTATGGCTGGCCCATTATTACGTATGGTTTGGAGTATTCCGATAAAAAAATTGGCGACTCTATTCAGCAAAAAGAAGGAATGGAACAACCTGTTTATTATTGGGACCCCGTACTTTCTCCAAGCGGTATGGTATTTTATACAGGGGATGCCATCCCTGAATGGAAAAACAATTTATTCATCGGAGGATTGAGCAGTACGCATATTTGCCGTTTGGTAATTGAAAATAATAAAGTTACCGGAGAGGAAAGATTACTGGAAGACCAACATGAGCGGATCCGGGATATTACACAATTGAATGGGAAGCTGTATGCCATTTCAGATGGCGGAGTTTTGTTCAGGATTGGTAAAAAATAAGGACGTATCTGGTTTTTGTATAATAGTCTATATTCCTGATCTATTTAACCCATTTTATATCATCAGGCAGCTGTCATTATTGTCAATTCACTAAGCTATTGCCTGTCAGCCTACTTAGTGCAGGTTCACGCTAATGCTGTTCATGTGCTTCAACAAGCAATGCATGGTTTTGTTATGGCAATAAAAATAATTGACCTGCTTTATCTGTATGCGACCCTTCTCATATTCCATTCAATCAATATCTTTACTGATGACTAAATTCAACCTTTTACAGAACATTATCCACAGCAGAAGAAGTACCAAGCCTGATGCCATGAATGGACAGGTAATTGATAATCAATCGATTCAGCAATTACTCGAACTGGCTCACTGGGCCCCAACTCATGGCCGAACCGAACCCTGGCGTTTTGTTGTTTTTGAAAAAGCAGCTAAACAACAGTTTTTTCTGGATCATGCCAACTTATACAAAACCCATACTCCTGCTGAAAAATTTGCTACTGCGAAATATGAAAAAATAAAAGAACAGGGTAAACTGATTTCTCACCTGGTTGTTGTTTACATGAAACGCAGCCTGAACAACAGTATCCCCGAAATAGAAGAGATAGCTGCTGTTTCGGCAGCTATACAAAACATTTTACTGGCTGCCACTGCAGCAGAGTTGGCTTCTTTTTGGAGTACCGGTGGAATGACCCATCACCCATCTATGAAGGAATACCTGCATTTGGATAAGCAGGATACAATACTTGGCTTATTGATGCTTGGATATTCGGATGGGCCAGCAATCGCAGGGAAAAGAGATAGTGAAATAAGCAGTAAAATTGAATGGAAGCAGTAATCATTTGCCTGGTCTAAATAATTGGGGCTACCCTATTGACCCTTTCGGATTACAGTTTGGCCACTCACCTAAATACTGTTTCTTTGCTTCAAATCCCGAATATGTCACAGGTACATAATAAACTCATCATTCTTACTGCCCCATCCGGTTCGGGAAAAACATCCATTACCCATTTCCTGATTAACAAGTACCCGAAACTTTCTTTTTCCATCTCAGCCACTACCCGCTTACCAAGAGGTGAAGAAAAAAATGGCATAGCATATTATTTTTTAACAGTAGATGAGTTTAAAAAGAAAATTGACGAAAAGGGTTTTATCGAGTGGGAGATGGTTTATGAAGGCAAGTATTACGGCACCCTGAAAACCGAATTGGAAAGAATCTGGCATGAGGGCAAAGTACCCATGCTCGATATTGATGTGCAGGGTGCAGTACATGTTCACCAAAAATTTGCAGGCGACTGCCTGTCCATTTTTATTGAACCCCCTTCCGTAGCCGAATTAAGGCGGCGCTTGGAAAGCAGGGGCACCGAAACGCCTGAAAGTCTGGAAACCCGCGTAAACAAAGCGAGTTATGAGATTTCTTTCAAACACCATTTCTCCAAAACCATCCTGAACGACAATCTTGAGAAAGCCTGCAAAGAAACAGAACAGGTTATCAAAGATTTCTTAGGTTGGTAAGCTCCTTTTGCTGAAATTTAATTCCTAACACCTTATTTATGTCATTCCAAAACAGAACCGTATTCATTACCGGCGCTAGTCGTGGTATTGGTAAAGCCATGGCTTTGCGTTTAGCCAGAGAAGGTGCCAATATTGTGATTGCTGCCAAAAGTGTGGAAGAAGACCCCCGTTTGGGCGGCACAATTTTTTCTGCTGCGCAGGAAGTGGAAGCTGCGGGTGGAAAAGCCCTGGCAGTACAGGTGGATATCAGGCAGGAAGACCAGATAGAAGCAGCTGTTAAAAAAGCAGTAGAAGTTTTTGGCGGAATTGATGTATTGATCAACAATGCATCTGCCATACAGCTCACACCTACTGAACAAACAGAAGCCAAACGTTTTGACCTGATGCAAAGTATCAATGTACGCGGCACTTTCCTCATGGGGAAACACTGTATCCCATATTTAAAAAAAGGAAAGAACCCGCATATCATTACTTTATCACCACCCATCAATTTAAATCCGAAATGGCTGGCTGGTCATATCGCTTATACCATTACCAAATACAGCATGAGCATGCTGGCACTGGGCTGGGCTGCAGAATTGAAAGGTGCTGGTGTGGCTTCTAATGCCCTATGGCCCAGAACTACTATCGATACAGCTGCTGTGCGTAATTTATTGGGCGGAGAAACGTTGGCCAAAATGAGCCGCACACCAGAGATTATTGCCGATGCAGTTTATTATATCCTTAGCAAACCTGCTGCCACCTGCTCAGGTAATACTTTTATAGATGAAGAAGTGATGGCCGCTGAAGGCATTACAGACCTGGATAAATATTCCGTGGTTCCCGGCGCAGAATTGTACCGCGACTTATTTGTTTAACCAACTTTGTACTTAATTCTATTGCATGAAAAAATGGACAACTATTTTCTTACTGCTTTTGGCAGTAAGTTTTTCGGGTCTTGCTCAAAAAACCGGCAATCCCATTACTTTATTAAAAGATGATGCCATTAAAAACATAGATGGTAAATATGATGCTTATAAAAATATTGCTTTACAAATCTGGAAATATGCCGAAGTAGGATACAAGGAGCAAAAAAGTTCCGCACTGCTGCAGCAAACACTTCAAAACAATGGTTTTACCGTAGAGGCAGGCGTAGCCGATATACCCACTGCTTTTGTAGCCAGTTATGGTAGCGGTAAGCCCATAATTGTGTTGCTGGCTGAATATGACGCATTACCCGGTTTGTCACAATTACCCGAGCCCGAAAAAAAACCGGTTACAGGTATGGATGCGGGCCATGGTTGCGGACACCATCTCTTAGGCACTGCTGCCGTGGCGGCTGGCATTGAATTGAAGAAAATGCTGGAAGACAAAAAAATCAGTGGTACCATCCGTGTATATGGATGCCCTGCAGAAGAAGGCGGGAGTGGAAAAGTATATATGGTAAGGGCCGGTTTGTTTACCGATGTGGATGTGGCCATTCACTGGCACCCCGAAGATTCGAGTGCTGTAATGATGACAAGCTTCCTGGCCAACAAATCTGCCAAATTTCGTTTTTATGGCCAGTCGGCACATGCTTCCGCTGCCCCTGAAAAAGGGCGCTCTGCATTGGATGGTGTAGAAGCTATGGACAATATGGTTAATATGATGCGCGAACATGTTCCCCAGGAAACACGTATCCATTATGTAATTACACAGGGAGGAAGGGCACCCAATGTAGTGCCGGATTATTCTGAAGTGTTTTACTATGTTCGCCATCCTAAAAAAGACTGGGTAATCAGTATTTTTGACCGCCTGGTAAAAGCCGCGCAGGGTGCTGCCATGGGTACTGAAACAAGGGTCGACTATGAAATTATTGGAGGCACGCATGATCTTTTACTCAATCGTACACTGGCAGAAGCCATGCAACTGAACCTGCAAAAAGTTGGTGGCGTTAGCTATACCCCTGAGGATATGCTGTTTGGTAAAAAATTACAACAATCGTTTGTTTATAAAGCCCCTGATATCAATAGGGCTTCAACCATTGCACCTTTAAAAGCAGATATGACAGGCGCTTCCGGTGGTTCTACCGATGTGGGTGATGTGAGTTATGCAGTTCCAACTGTTGGACTGAATGCCGCTACCTGGGTTCCCGGAACAGCAGCCCATAGCTGGCAGGCCGTTGCCAGTGGCGGCACAGAGATTGGCACGAGGGGTATGATGGTAGCTGCCAAAACCATGGCACTTACTGCTATTGACTTGTTTACCAATCCCATTTTGATTCAAAAAGCGAAGGAAGAATTCAAAGCGGCAAAAGGCGATTACCAATACAAAGCCTTATTGGGTGATAGAAAGCCCGCATTAAACTACAGAGATTGATACCAATCACCTGTGAGGAAATTGGCCTTACTGGTGATTGGTTGCTTTGGTCAGAAAAGAACTATGCCCTGCCTTCTACTACTTTCCGATAAACGTCCATATCAATTGCTTTCTCGCTTTTCGCAATTATCACAGTTGCCACTGTATTGCCAATCATATTCGTTAATGCCCTCCCTTCGCTCATAAAACGATCTACCCCAATCAGTAAAGCCAACCCTTCCAGCGGTATAACTTTTAAAATAGTTAAGGTAGAAGTAAGCACAATAAAACCACTGCCTGTAACACCTGCTGCCCCCTTACTGGTGATTAATAAAATTCCGATAATCGTTAATTCCTGGGTAATTGTTAAATCGATGCTGAATACCTGTGCCAGAAATATCGTGGCCATACTGAGATAGATGGTTGTACCATCAAGGTTAAAACTATATCCTGTAGGAACTATCAGCCCTACTACCGTTTTGTCGCAACCCGCCAGTTCAAGCTTTTCCATGATATTGGGTAAAACAGATTCACTGCTGCTGGCACCCAGTACAATCAGTAATTCTTCTTTGATATAGCCCAGGAGTTTCCATAAACTAAATCCATAATACCGGGTAATCAGGTTGAGTACAATAAAAATAAACAGCAGGGAAGTAATGTAATAAGCCATCAGTAATTTACCAAGCACGACCAGGCTGCCAAATCCAAATTTTCCGATGGTATAGGCCATTCCTCCAAAAGCGCCAATAGGGCTCAGTTTCATCACGATGTGTATAATATGGAAAAACGCTTTATTCAGGCTCTCAAACATGGAAATGATTTTGGCACCACCTGTTTTCATTTTGGCAATGGCTACACTAAACAGGATACCAAAAAAAATCACCTGCAATAAATCGCCTTTTGCAAAAGAATCCATGATATTGGTTGGAACAATATGTGAGAAAAATTCTCCCCAGTTCATCTCTTTTGCAGCAGTAGTATATTTCTCCAGGTTCTCTTTTGGCAAATGCCCGGTACCAATGCCTGCACCCGGCTTAAGCGTATTGGCTACCAATAAACCGATAATTAATGCAAGGGTGGTAACCAGTTCAAAATAGATCAGCCCCTTCCCTCCCACTCTCCCTACTTTTTTTAAATCACCGGCACCAGTAATACCCAATACGATTGTGAGGAAGATCACGGGTGTGATTACCATCTTGATCATATTAATGAATGTTTCACTGATCAGTTTGGCTGTAGGAGCAAAAGCCGGAAATAACCATCCGGTAAGCACGCCAAGGGTAATTCCAATGATTACCTGTACATACAATATCTTTAAATATTTCATTTGCAGCTTTTTGGTAAAGCAATCTACAAATCAAATTCAAGCAAATGGCAGAAGGGAAAGAAAATTGCCACAGAGAGCAAAAGCCGGCCACAAAAAATCCGTGTCGGTCCCTGTTATCTGTGGCAAAAAATAAATTACCGCAACTAATCCATTTTCTCTGGCCGCATCTGCGGAAACAGCAATACATCCTGTATAGAAACCTGGTTGGTCATCATCATGCATAACCTGTCAATACCAATACCGATACCGGAAGTTGGTGGCATGCCGTATTCAAGTGAGCGCAGAAAATCGTGGTCAATAAACATTGCCTCATCATCCCCCCTCTCCATCAGTTTCACCTGTTCTTCAAACCTTTCCCGCTGATCGATGGGGTCATTTAGTTCGGTATAGGCATTGGCAATCTCTTTCCCATTCACCATTAGCTCGAAACGCTCTACCAGTCCGGCTTTGCTGCGATGCTTTTTGGTAAGCGGACTCATTTCTACCGGATAATCAATGATGAAAGTGGGTTGGATAAAACTATGTTCACTGGTAGCACCAAAAATTTCGTCAATCAGTTTTCCCTTGCCAATATTTCCGGGCACATCAATGTGCAGTTTTTTACAAACCTCTCTTAATCCTGCCTCATCCATTTCGCTTACGTCAATCCCGGTATTTTCTTTAATGGCATCATGTATGCTGATGCGTTTAAAAGGGGCTTTGAAATTGATCACCTTATCCCCCAATGGAACATCTGTGGTCCCATGCAGGGCGATGGCAATTTTTTCAAACAACTGTTCCGTAGTTTCCATCATCCAGAAATAATCTTTGTAGGCAGTATACCATTCAAGCACGGTAAATTCAGGATTATGTGTCCTGTCCATCCCTTCATTCCGGAAATTCCGGCTAAATTCATACACCCAGTCAAACCCGCCAACAATCAGTCGTTTCAGGTAAAGCTCATTCGCAATCCTGAGGTAAAAGGGAACATCCAGGGCGTTGTGATGGGTAACAAAGGGTCTTGCTGCCGCACCGCCGGGAATTGCCTGTAATACCGGTGTATCTACCTCCAGGGCACCACGCTCATTCAAAAACTCCCGGATGGTATTAATTAAGCGGGTTCTTTTTACAAATATGTCTTTTACTTCAGGATTAATGATCAGGTCAACATAACGCTGGCGATAACGGAATTCAGGATCAGTAACAGCATCAAAAACATTCCCTTCCTCATCTCTCTTAATAACCGGTAATGGCTTCAGCGACTTGGTTAACAAACTAAGTGTTTGGGTATGTATGGATGTTTCCCCTGTTTTAGTAATGAAAGCATAGCCGGTTGCACCAATAATGTCTCCCAGGTCCAGTCCGTGCTTTACCAGATTATCCCAGAATGATTTGTCTTCATCCGGACATAAGTCATCTCTTTTCACATATAATTGAATAATCCCCTTGCTGTCCTGTATTTTGATAAAGAATACCTTACCCTTATCATTGATACTCATGATTCTGCCGGCTACACAAACCGATGCAAATTTTTCTTTGGTTTCTTCGGTGTATTGCTCTTTGATATCCGTAGAAAAATGACTTACAGGATACAGGGCTGCGGGATAGGGGTTGATACCAGCTTCCTGCAGTTTGCCCAGTTTCTCCCTCCTGATCAATTCCTGTTCCGACAAATGTGTTTGGCTCATAATTGCTCTTTAAAAGGTGGCAAAGATACGTGCAGGAAGGGGAAAATCAAGAACAGGCAACAGTTGAAGGCAGGAGATGAGGCCGATCGGGTTATTGAAAAGGCAGTATACCCCGCATTTAATTTTCTGTTGCAGGCCCGGGGTTTTGGTACAGATCCGGATTATGCAATTGCATGAACCTTCCGGCCATTTCTTCCGGAACGGGTTTCCAGCCAAATTGCGCATACAAGCCATGTGCGTCTTTTGTTGCCAGCATCCACCTTCGCAGCCCCTGCAGAGCCGGATCTGCATGTATCGTTTGTATCAGCCATTTGGATAAGCCCCTTCCTCTGAATGCCGGCAGAACAAATACATCTGCCAGGTAAGCAAAAGTCGCTTTATCGGTAACCAGCCTTGCAAACCCGATTTGTTCTTCCCGGTAAAAAAGCCCAAAACAGTAAGAATTTTCGATGGAGGTCTGAACCAGGCCTAAGGGAATGGATTGTGCCCAATAGGAGTGAACCGACAAATAATGATGAATAACACCAGTATCAAGTTTGGCCTTATCGGTACTTATCTGGAAACCCGCTGCTTCAAAATCCTCTTTATTTGGCATGGAACAGTTTTTTATGTATTTCAGAAAGGGTTAATTCGACTATTTCACCGGGCCTGGTCTTTTCAAGACATAGATCTTCTATCCTGTTCCTGATTAAGCGCAATGTAGGAAAACCGATTTTGGCCGTCATCTTTCTCACCTGCCTGTTTTTGCCCTCTTTCAAAATTAATTGAATCCAGGGAGCAGGTATTTCTTTTCTGTATCGGATAGGAGGATTTCTTTCAAAAACAGCAGGATTGTGTTGAAACAGTTTGGCCTTACAGGGAAGGGTAGTATACATTTTAGCATCCAGATTAATGGCAACACCTTTTTCTAAATCCGCAATGTGTTCGTTTTGAATAGCACCGTCTACCTGCACCCAATATTCTCTCTCGTGCAAAAATTTTGGATCAAGCAAACGATGGTTCAAGGCCTTATCATTTGTTAATATCAATAGTCCTTCGCTGTCGTAGTCCAGCCTTCCAACCGGATAAACATCTCCGGGTACATCAAAAAAATCTGCCAATGTTTGCTTCCCTTCTACAGCAGAAAATTGTGATAATACCTGATAAGGTTTGTAAATAAAAAAGTAGTGATTCATACAAAAACAAAAGTCTCGCAGAAGCGAGACTTTGTATATGGATGGGTTAGTAAGTACAGGGAAATAAATTTCCCTACACAATATTAAAAATACTTTTATCTAATGCAAAAAATTTTTTAAACAAATTTATTAACATTTTGGCTGCGGATGTGGATTGCGGAGTGTTTTGAGCAGCAGGAAAACCGGTTGTTCAGTAGAGCAATTGACCGACTACAATTACTGAAATAAAAAAAATATTCTTCTGAAACATTGATGAATAAAGAGTTTCAAAGAAATGAAACAGTTGGATTATTTATAGAATGTAAAATATCCGGACAAAAAAACAACTGTTAAAAGGTCATAAAATGACCCCTAAAAACAGTTTAAAAATAATTCCTGTGAAAGCTTAATATTACCTTTGATTTTTCTAAAAAAGCCGCTTATGAAGTTCCCAGCACCTGTTTCAGTACAATGGATAGCCAGTTTGATTACTGCCGAGGTAGCAGGTAATCTTACTGCAGAAGCATCAGGTATCAATGAAATTCACAAAGTTGAAAAGGGTGATTTGGTTTTTGTTGACCACCCAAAATACTATACTACCTGTTTGCAAAGTGATGCAAGTTTCATCATCATCAACACAAACGATGTGGTTATTCCGGAAGGCAAAACCATTTTTGTGGTGAAAGATCCTTTTGAAGCATACTTAAAAATTGTCCGGCATTTTCGTCCATTTATGGGTGCACATAAAAGTATTTCCGATGATGCAATCATTGGGGAAGGATCTGTTATCATGCCAAATGTTTTTATCGGAAAAGAAGTGCGCATTGGAAAAAACTGTGTGATTCATCCCAATGTTTCCATTCTTGATTATACGATAATCGGAGATGAGGTAGTCGTACAGGCCGGAACCGTAATTGGCTCCGATGCTTTTTATTATAACACCAAAAAAGACAGGGAACGCTGGTTTAAAAGAATGGAAAGCTGTGGAAATGTTGTAATTGAAAATGGGGTGGAAATTGGAGCCGGATGCACCATCGACCGGGGGGTAACGGCAGAAACAAGGATTGGAACAGGTACCAAAATGGATAATATGGTACATATCGGACATGATACCACTATTGGCAAAAACTGCCTTTTTGCCGCCCAGGTAGGCATTGCTGGGGGCACGGTTATTGAGGACGGGGTTACCCTTTGGGGGCAGGTTGGCGTAAGCAAAACATTGACCATTGGCGCGAATGCGGTTGTACTGGCACAAAGCGGGGTTCCCTCCTCTCTTGCGGGAGGAAAAACCTATTTTGGCTATCCTGCTGAAGACGCTTCTCTTAAAAGACGTGAGCTGGTATGGATTAAGCGGATCCCGGAATTGTGGAAGAAAGTGATGGAATAATGGAACTGAAATTTTAGCCGCAGATGCGCAGATTCATTCACTATTCGCAGCCATACACTTAAACAGGCCGGCCGGCTTTTATTTCTGAACAGATCCTGCTGATTGAATCTGAGACGGGCAGGTAGCTGAATTGAGGGAACTGTTTTAATAATTTCTGGTTATCGAATGTCACTTTTGCCGCAGCGGTCTTGGCCGTTTCTTTGGTTAACAAGGGTTCTTTACCGGTAAACCTTGCTTTGATTGCTTCTATCCTCCAAACGATTGCCGCCAGTAAGGGTGTCACTTTTTTATGTGGCGGTTTTTTACCAAATCCTTTGGCCATCAGCTCAAATACTTCCCGGTACCCCAGGTTCTCGGCACTCAGAATAAATCTTTCGCCCGATGCATTGCTTTCCATCAGAAGCATCATAGCAGCTACCACATCCAATACATCTACAAAACCTCCGGTTCCTTCTGTATACCAGGGAAATTCGTCGTAGGCAGATTTGAACATGGCAGATGAGCCGGAAGCCCAATTTCCTGCACCCAGGATGATGCTCGGATTAATCATTACGGCATTCAGTCCTTCTCCTATTCCTCTCCATACTTCCATTTCCGAAAAGAACTTTGATTTGCCGTATTCGCTGTTACTGGTTTCTTCCGACCAGTTCATGGTTTCATTGATCTGGGTATTTTCCCGAATCCGGCCCAATGCTGCTACAGAACTTACAAAAAGTAATTTTTTTACCCCTGCATCAATGCTTGCATTCACTACATTGGCTGTTCCTTCAACATTGGTGTGGAACATGGCTGCTTTTTTCG
This sequence comes from Bacteroidota bacterium, assembly GCA_039795695.1. Classification (GTDB taxonomy): domain Bacteria; phylum Bacteroidota; class Bacteroidia; order Chitinophagales; family Chitinophagaceae; genus Sediminibacterium. The sequence continues at coordinate 9,027 of JBDKLG010000197.1, read as the reverse complement.
CCGGATTAAAAGATACAGTAGCTGCGCAGTGATATACCTGTTCTATGTTTTGCAAAGCATGCCCTAAGGAAACAATATCCAGCATATCGCCCTTTACCCAATCCACTTTTTCAGCCCCTGCCATTGAGGGAATATCTGAACGATAAAAAGCACGCACCTGTTTGCCTTCACGAACCAATGCCGTGATCAAATGCGATCCTACTAGCCCGCTGGCACCTGTTACAAAAATCATTGGCTCCTTTAATTAATTAGTTGCATTTGATGCATTTGCCACTTACTACCAAATCTGTTTGCGTTGCAGTAAAACCACCGGGCAAATTTATTTTGGGTACTGTTACATGGTCAAGACAATAGGTTGTACCACATTCATCACACATGAAATGCACATGATCATCGTGGTGGTGGCCTGATACACAATCTTCCTTACACAAAGCATAACGTACCGAATTATCGGTTGTAGGTATGGTGTGAATAATTCCTTTTTCTACAAATGTTTGCAGCGTACGATAAATGGTAACCCTGTCAAATTCAGTACCGCTGTGGGTTTCAATATCTGCATGTGCCAAAGCCGACTTAGAGCGAATAAACAATTCCAGTATTTTTTTCCTGCTGTCGGTAATACTCAGCTGGTGTTTTTTCAGTGTTTCTATCGTGCTGTACAACATGGTAACTTATTGAGGGTTGTTGTTAAATATCCCGTTTACAAAATTGCCCTTGCTACCTTTCTCTGCCAGCAATACGCGGATATCTTTTGCCAGCCTGTCCAGCTCTGCTTGTTTTAATCCGTCGTATACCTGACCCCTTACTTTACCCTCCCTGTCAACCAATGCAAAAAACTGGGTATGTATAAACTGGTCTTCAATTTTTTCAACATTGTTTTTGGGATCATCCAGCAAATAAGAGCTCCTCGCCATCTGGTACAGGCTGTCTTTTCTACCCGTAAGCAAAACCCACTTTTTTGTATCGATCTGCATAGAATCGGCGTATACCTTTAATCTTTCCCAGGAATCTGTTCCGGGATTGCAGGTATGGGAAACAATTAAAAAATCGGGCTCATTTTTAAACTGTGCATAAATGTCTTTCATGTGGGCATTCATTTTGGGGCAGATGCCTTTGCAGGTGGTAAAAAAATACTCCACCACTGTTACCTTACCCTGCATGTCTTTTTCAGTAAAAACCCGGTTATCCTGAGTGGTAAAATGAAAGGGTTTTACATAACTGATTACCGGCATTTTGGTTTTCCAGTTATCCGTTCCCCTGAAGAGAAAAAAATAAAATACTGCTACCAATACGGCAAAAAATCCCAGGTAACCAAGTAGTTTCTTACTCATACATATGCTTGAAATGCGAAGTTACGCTTCAATGGTATTGAAATGACCGAATTAGAAATATTTTGCAACAATGTTGCAATACAGTATTTTTGCCCCTTTATGCGCTGGAATATCAATTGGGATGCTTGGGGAATTACTACTTCACTGGCCTGTGCCATTCACTGTGCTATTTTGCCGCTTTTTCTAAGCAGTTTGCCTTTGTTTGGCATCAATATTATTGAAAATGTTTCCTTCGAGTATGGGATGATCCTGCTTGCTTTTGTGGTAGGGATCTACTCATTATTCCACGGAAGAAAAAAACATCACCACAGTTGGTTTCCCATTATTCTCTTTACCATTGGCATAGGCAGTTTATTGGCCAAAATGATTTTTCACGAATGGCGCTACTGGCTGCTGGTACCGGCAGTAATTTGTATTGTACTGGCACATTTCCTCAATTACCGTTTATGCAGGCACCACAACCATGCACATGCAGATGACTGCAACCATTAAAATTTCGGCTTATTTTTTATACACTGATTGTCCTTCTTTGAAAGTTTCCAATACCACGATGTCTTTCAGTTTCATGGGATCAACTTTTAAGGGGTTTTGATCCAATATCACCATATCGGCCAGTTTTCCTGCTTTAAAACTGCCCTTGCTGTTTTCTTCAAAATGCTCGTAAGCACCCCAGATAGTAATGGCCTGCAACGCTTCATAGGCAGTTAGTCTTTCATCGGCACCTATCACACTGCCATCTCTGGATACCCGGTTAACAGTGGTCCACAAAATCATCATCAGGTTGGGAAAAGCAACAGGGGCGTCGGTATGGCTGGTAACTCTTAACCCTTTGTTTAAAGCAGATTTGATGGGGCTGATTTGATTGGCTTTTTCCGGCCCGATAATTTTTTTGTACCAATCGCCCCAGTAAAAAGTGTGCATGGGAAAAAGAGAAGCAACTACATCAAGCTTTTTCAGGCTGTCCAGCTGATCCATCCTGATTAGCTGACCATGAATCAGGGTAGTTCTTCTGTCGGTATTACCGTATTTGGCTACTGCAGGTTTCATGCACCTGATCAGCTGGTCAATAGAAGCGTCTCCATTACAATGGGCCAGTAATTGCCAGTTATTGGCAAATGCAGTATCGATAATATTGATCACTTTCTGATCTTCAGAAAAAGCAGGGTAACCTTTGTAATCTTTTTGCTGACCATCGGGCGGCAATAAATAAGGAACTGTTCTCCATGCTGTTCTTCCCTGCGGCGATCCGTCGAGGGTTAGTTTTACACCTCCTACCCGGTAATGGTTATTGTATGTTTTTGCATGCCATTTACTGCGGATATATTGTGGAAACAGGTAGTCAATATAACTCACCACATCAATTTTCAATTTTCCTTTTTCAGCATAAGCTGCCAATTGTTCATGGTTGGCCATGGCCCTTCCTTCCTGAGCAGTGGTATATCCGAATTTCACCGCCATTTCCTGTGCTTTGTCGAGATAGTGCTCCACCAGGGCAGGTTCTGTTGGGCTAATAATGGGAAGGAAAACCGGAATGGCTGCCATTTCCTCCAGAACCCCATTGGGTTCTGCTGATCCCTTCATTCGCCTGATAATACCCCCGGAGGGATTTTTGGAAGCCGCAGTAATTTTTACATTTTCAAGTCCCTTTGTGTTCATTACACAAAAATGTCCGGATATATGAATAATGCAGATAGGAACTGTTGTAGAAACCTTGTCCAGGTCTTCTTTGGTAGGAAATCGTTTTTCTTTTAATACGGCATCATCAAAACCCATCCCAAAAATCCATCCTTTTGTTTTTTCTGTACCATTTTTCTGGTACCAGTTCTTCAGTTCATTGGTGAGGTCATCGATTGTATTAACAGCGCCATCCGGAGCAGCCAATAGGTTGGCACCAACAGCCTGTGCGCCAAAACCAACAAAATGTGCATGTCCGTCAATAAAGCCGGGCACCAATGTTTTACCTGCCAGGTCAACCATCAAATGCCCGTCGCCTGCGGCTTTCATGGCTTCTTCCTTATTTCCTGCAAAAACAATTTTGCCTTCTTTTACAACAACGGCCTCTGCATAAGCAGCGGTATTGCCTTCCATGGTAATGATATCACCACCAGAATAAACAGTAGCCTGGGCAGCATTATTAGTTCCGGTTTTGTTGTTATGACAACTCAGGAAAAAAAATCCGGCAATTGCAATGGTTAATACAAGTTTCATAGCGCTTGTTTTAGGTAGTATTAATAGGATAAATATACCATAGAAGGATGTAGTGAATCAAATGAAAACCGTTCTGCAAATGTAACTGGTTTATTTAAATGAAAACACAACCGGCATTACCCAATTGTATAGCTTATTTCCCCGTCTTTTTCATCCTTTAACTGAATGCCCAATGCCCCCAATTCCTTGCGTATCTTATCGCTGGTTAGAAAATCCTTTTTTGTTTTGGCTTCTTTGCGGATATCGATTAACAATTGCAATACCCCGTCCAGTTTTCCCTCTTCTCCGTTTTTTTCGTTCTGCAAACCGAATATGTCTTCAACAAAAGTTTTTAATTTTTGCTGAAGTTGTCCGATGGTTTTCTGGGAAATGGCGTCTGCAGGTATATGCTTGTCTTTCAATGAATTGATTACTGATACCAGCTCAAACATATTGGCCAGCACTTTTGCCGTATTTAAATCGTCGTTTAAAAAGATTTCAAATTCATCCACCAGTTGATTTACCTTTTCATCCAGCTGGCTGTCTTTTGCCGATAAAGCACCCAATTCTTTTTGCTGGCCAATCCATCCATAAGCTTCCATCAGGCGTTTCAGCGCTTTTTCTGATGCCTGCAAAGCCTCATTGCTAAAATCGAGTGTGCCGCGGTAATGACTTTGCAGGATGAAAAAACGAATGGTCATCGGATGATAAGCCTGCTCCAGGATGGGGTGTGTACCGGTGAACAATTCACTCAGTTTAATCACATTATTATAGCTTTTACCCATTTTTCTACCATTAATGGTAATCATATTATTGTGCACCCAGTAACGGGCGGGCATTTTATGATTACTAACGGTACTCTGGGCAATTTCGCATTCATGGTGAGGAAACTGCAGATCCATCCCCCCGCCATGTATGTCAAATTCATCGCCCAGGTATTTGGTGCTCATGGCCGAGCATTCAATATGCCAGCCCGGAAAACCATCTCCCCATGGGCTTGGCCAGCGCATAATATGTTCGGCCGGTGCTTTTTTCCATAATGCAAAATCACTCCTGTCTCTTTTTTCTTCCTGCCCATCCAGCTCCCTGGTAGTATCAAGCTGGTCTTCCAGTATCCTTCCGCTCAGGATTCCGTAGGGCTGCCCTTTCTGTGAAAAATCCCTGTTGTATTTTTCCACGTCAAAATAAACGGAGCCATTGGATTCATAAGCATACCCATCTGCAAGAATGGTTTTAATCATCTCAATCTGTTCAATGATATGTCCTGTTGCTGTTGGTTCAATGCTTGGGGGCAGGTTATTCAACCGATTCATTGCCCAATGGTAAAGGTTGGTATATTTCTGCACCAGTTCCATGGGTTCCAGCTTTTCGAGCACTGCTTTTTTACTGATCTTATCTTCAGCCTCCCGTCCTTCTTCTTCAAAATGCCCGGCATCAGTGAGATTGCGCACATACCTTACCTTATAACCATGATGCAATAAATACCGGTACAATACATCAAAAGTTACATAAGGCCTTGCATGTCCCAGGTGGCTTTCCCCACTTACGGTTGGACCACATACATACATACCTACATAGGGTGGATTAATGGGCTGAAAAACTTCTTTTTGTCGGCTGAGAGAATTATATAGTTTAAGTGACATTTTATTGGCAGAATTATTTAATGAATGTAGTTATTACTAAACGACAGACCTGTCGTACCCGGAAATACTGTTTAACAACAGCAGCAACAACAATATGAATAAGTGTACTTCATGGAAATACGAAGGTATTTTATTTTTTCAAAATTAGATCAGTTACCAGCATAATATGATCGCTGAGGTCTTCGTCGATCATATCAAACTGTTTTACTTCAAATTCGGGGGAAGGCAGTATGTAGTCAATCCTGAGTGTTGGGGCCAGGGCAATATAAGTACGGCCGATGGCGAACCCCTTTTTCAGGAATGCATCCTGGCTATTTCCTTTGATGTGAAAATAAGTGTAGGAATTGGGCACATCGTTAAAATCGCCGCAGATAATGAATGGGTAGGGGCTTTTGTTCAGCTCTTCTCTAACCATATTTGCCTGGATACCCCTCCGGCTGAAAGCCAGTTTCATTTTCCGCATAACAGACCTGGAGGCCGACAGGCTTTCTTCGTCCTGGTCGCGGATTTTTTCTATATCATCATAATCGGACTTCTTAAACTTGAAGGACTGAAGATGTGTCGTAAATATGCGTATTGTGTCTGCCCCTTTCAATACATCAGCATAAATAAGGCTTTCGGCAACGGGAAAGTTCAATTTGCCTGAATCAATGATGGGCAGTTTGGAAAATATGATACAGCCCGACTGGTAAGTACCATTCAATCGCTGATAATCGCGGGAAAAGTAATGGTATTTGAATTCTTTTGAAAAGAGGCGGATATTATCTGCCCCTGATGCATTATTAAACTCCTGCAAACAAATGATGTCTGGATGCATTTTAAGGATGCTGGAAGCAATTTCATTGGGGATCAGTTTTGTAATATCCCTGTTTTTGCTGATGCCGTTCAGGCTGCGCACATTCCAGTCGATAATCCTTACTGCAGTATCCTGTTTTTTTCTGGCAAATCCTGCTCCGGCATGCCAGGCAAAGACCACATTGATTTGTTGCCAGCCTGCAGCCAGGGCAAGAAGGGGTATCCAGGCCATCCGGGGCTTGGCCATCAACCAGAAAAGCAGAAAAAATAACAATACCAGTATGAGGTAAGGAACAATCAATCCGATGAATCCATTCATCCACCAATGTGCTGGATTAATATAGGGTGAAAGACAGGCAATCCAAAAAAGCAGGGCAATCAAAATGTTGATTACAATTAGCGCCGACTTGGTAAAACGGCGAAAAACATTTTTTGCCATGCCCTAAATTAACTAAAAATCACTTATGCAGTAGAATATCTGTTATAAGCGGATAATGATCCGATAGTGCGGGCTTGGGATTGTAAAATTGCACGGGATTAAGCTGGTTGCTTACCAGCATCACATCTATCCGCAATGCCGGTGTAAAACGGTGATAGGTTCCACTAATCCCTGAACCTGCCGATAAAAAAGCATCTTTTAAGTTTTTCCTGATATGCTGATAAACATAGCTTGAAGGAACTGCATTTAGGTCTGCACAAAAAACAAAAGGAAGTTTACAGGCATCCAGTTCCTGCTTTACAGTAGCAGCCTGTTTTGCATGAATGCAATCAAAATATTCCAACCTTCCCAGCCTTCCTGTATGATACAGTACTGCCGTATCTTCTTTCACAAATTCAATATAGCCGATATTTTGAGGGGTTATTTTTTCCTTGTGCAGGTTCATGGAGCGCAAGTGTGTATTGTAGATGCGCAAAGTATCCTGCCCCCTTAAAACATCAATAAAGGCAAGGCTTTCAGGAAATTTTCTTTCTGTATACCTGATGCGTCCACTGTCAATAATAGGTAGTCTTGAAAACTGGATGGTACCATAATTGTCGCCATCTTCACTGAAATAATGGTAAGGATAGCCTAATGAATCTGCCAGGAAGCGAATATTTACCCTGCCATATTCGGCAGGTGCTTCGGCAAAATCCTGGAAGCATAAGATATGCGGCCGGGTGGTTCTGATGAGCTCCACCATTGCATCCTGTTCTGCCTGGGCTGCCCGGTCAAGTATGATATAGGGTTTATACAGGAAGGCATTTACATTCCAGGATAAAATTCTGATGGCATCCGCCTCTTTGTTTAGCGCAAATGTTTTGGGCAAATGAAAGCTCAGCACAGAGGAAATATTTTTCCAGGAAGGAATCAATAAAAGCAAGGCAGCAATAAAATATTTTCTGAAAAAAAAGAAAATAAAGGGTAGGCAAAAAAACAAATACCCTACGAAAATCAGGGGGAACCCAAGTGCGAAATAAGTGATTTTTGAAAAAAAACAGGGATTGATAAAAGCTGTAAAGCAGCTGATGAGGTATCCAGAAATATATACAAGCAACAGAACAGCTGCAAAAAAGCGAAGTCGTCCTGTTAAACTTATTTTCATACAATTAGCGGTTAGTCTTCTTCGCTGGCTCTGTTCAAAAAGTCTTTTTCTTCCTCTGTCAGAAATTGAAATCCTTGCTGGTTAATTTTATCCAGGATAGCATCCAGTTTTTGCTGTGTCAGATGGGAAATTTTTTCATAGGGGGCGCGGTCCGACTGGTAAAATAATTTATCCCTGGTTGATTTGGGAGAATGTTTTTTTTCGGGATTGAAGAGGTCATCCACCCAGTTTACCAAATGATGCATCCAGGCACCCCAATCGCTGCCTCTTTTCAACTGCCTGATATACAAGAAACCTGCAACCCCGGCAGCAAGGTGAGCTGCGCCAATACCTGCATTGCCACCTGCCAGTGTTGTAAAATCTATTGCAACAAAAATCAATGTCAATACCCATAAGGGTATGCCTCCGTTAATTAAGGGGAAAAGGCGATAGTCGGGGGCAAGGGTGGTAGTGGCAACTGCCACGGCCATCACTGCAACACCCGCTCCCAGCAAGGGTTCTGTAGTCAAAAGATTTTTTTCAAGTACGGGTACAAAGTTGTTCATGAGCAGGAAAACAATGCTTCCCACCAAACCTCCATAAATGTAGATGGGTATCAGGTTTTTATTGCCGGTGAGGTCCTGAAGAATATAACCAAAGCACCATAGCCATAGCATACTGCTAATCAGGTGCCATACACCGATATGAGAAAACATGAAAGTTACAACCGTCCAGGGTCTGCCCAATAGTTGGTCAAAGGACACAGGTAATGTAAACCAGTGAAGTATTTGTTTTTGGAACAGCTCAATGGGCAGGTCGGAAAGGAAATAAACAATTTTGATAAAATTGAGTAACACAAATACCAGCATATTGATGGCAAAAAGCATTACCAGTGCATTATTGTCCTGCCCCAGTAATATTTTTTTATTGGTTTTATATGGTTGCTCACTCATCTTGCAATGCTTATTCTTTGGGAATTAATAGAAATTTTTTTTATTGGACCTGTTCCAGGTGATAACGATCAATAGTCCTACAATGGCACCGCCCACATGCGCCCATCTGGCCACATGGTCTCCTGCCGAATTCCTGATGGCAAAAAACAGTTCATAGCCAAAATAGAGGAATCCGATCCATTTCGCTTTAACCGGAATCAGAAAATAGATGTAGAGATAGGTATTTGGAAACAGGTATACAAAAGCGGCCAGTACACCAAACACAGCGCCGCTTGCACCGATGGTACTGGTATTCAGATAATTTTGATAATAGAGGGTAATCTTTTCAAAAACACTGTTAATGAGTTCCTGATTACCCGGATTTGTTTGCAGGTAGTTGATTAATTCCGACTGCCTTTCAAAACCAACATGGTATTTGGCAATAAAGGTAGTGATGGCATCTGTCTGGTATTCGCTGCCTGCATTGTGCAGCTGGTACATGATGGCATAATCTTTTCCGATGGGCATCAGCTCCCAGCTAAGAAAAAGCAGGTGAATCAAAGCTGCTCCCAGTCCG
>JBDKLG010000196.1:0-3904 GCA_039795695.1 Bacteroidota bacterium | reverse complement strand
CATTAAAAGTGCCGATATCGCAGGAAATTACAGCGACCTGAAAACAACCGGTTCTGATATTGCCATAACCAAAAGACAGATGGAGAATGCCAAACTTCTCATGGAAAAAGGCATTGGTAGTGAAAAAGAATACGAAGAGGCGAAAGAGAATTACCAGAAAGCCCTGGTTGCCAATCAGAAAATCAATGATGCCCTGAAAATAAATGGCAGCGGCAATACGAATGCATCGGGCATCTATACGGTAAAAGCGCCGATTGGCGGATACATTGTAGAAAAAAAAGCCAATGCGGGTAGTTATATCAGGAACGATAATGCAGAAAATCTCTTTACCATTTCTGACCTGAAGAATGTGTGGGTATGGGCAAATGTTTTTGAAACAGATATTGCTAAAATAAAAGAGGGTTATGCCGCTTCTGTAAAAACACTGGCATACCCCGATAAGGTATTCAAAGGCAAAGTAGACCGGCTTAATGAAGTATTGAATCCCGAAAACAAAGTAATGCGTATCCGGATCAATTTGCCCAATGAAGGGATTTTGCTGAAACCTGAAATGTTTGCAAATGTATTGATTGAAAATACTGAAAAAGTGCAGGCAGTAAGCATTCCGGCCGATGCCATGGTATTTGAAGGAGGCAGGAATTTTGTGATCATTTACAAAGGCAAATGCGATTTACAACTGGCTGAAGTACAGGTGCTGAAAACGGAAAATAACCGGAGCTATATTGGCAGCGGACTTCATTCCGGCGATATCATCATTTCAAGGAACCAGGTTTTGTTTTACAATGCCATTCTGGAAAACCAGTAACCACACTAACAGATCAATCCATTTAGATGAATAAGTTTATTAAAAACATCATATATTTTTCGCTCCGGCACCGTTACCTGATATTCTTTTTTACAGGAATACTGGTCGTTATTGGAATCATCAGCTATAAAAATACGCCCATTGAAACTTTTCCCGACGTAACCAATACACAGGTGGTTATCATTGCCCAGTGGCCGGGAAGAAGTGCAGAGGAAGTAGAAAAATTTGTAACCATCCCACTTGAAACAGTATTGAACTCTGTGCAGAAGAAAGCCAACCTCAGAACCACTTCTGCTTTTGGACTAAGTTATACACGCATCATTTTTGACGATGATGTTGATGATGCATTTGCCAGGCAGCAGGTGCTTAGCCGCCTGGGTGGCGCAGATTTACCGGAAGGTGTTAAGCCGGATGTACAACCGCCGTATGGCCCAACGGGTGAAATTTATAGGTACACGTTAAAAAGTCCTACCAAATCGATACGCGACCTTACTACCATACAAAACTGGATACTGGATCGCCAGTTTAAATCTGTTCCCGGAGTTGCGGATGTGAATAGTTTTGGAGGAGAAGAAAAAATATTTGAACTGAGTGTAAACCCCAATCTCTTAAGCAAATATAACCTCAGTTCACTGGATGTTTATACGGCTGTAACCAAAAGCAATGTAAACGTTGGAGGAGATGTTATTGAACGAAATGGACAATCCTTTCTGGTAAGGGGGATTGGGTTACTGAATGACATCAAGGATATCAACAATATCATCATCACAAAAATTAATGGCATCCCCATCCTGGTCAAAAATGTGGCCGATGTAAAAGAATCCGGAAAACCCAGACTGGGCCAGGTGGCCAGAGACAAGCACACCGATGTGATTGAAGGAATTATTGTAATGCGGAAAGGAGAAAATCCGGCAATTGTACTGGATAAAATAAGGGCAAAAATCAAAGACCTGAATGAGAATGTTTTGCCAAGAGATACCCGGATTGAAACTTTTTATGACCGAACCAATTTGATGGATTATTGTACAGAAACCGTAATCCATAACCTGATAGAAGGCATCATACTGGTTACGGCCATCGTGTTGCTTTTTATGGCAGACTGGAGGACGACGGTCATTGTGAGCATTATCATACCCCTCTCCCTGCTATTCGCATTCATGTGTATGCGGATAAAAGGTATGAGTGCCAATTTATTGAGTATGGGCGCAGTAGATTTCGGAATCATTATTGATGGCGCAGTGGTAATGGTAGAGGGGTTGTTTGTAGCACTGGATAAACGGGCAAGAGAAGTGGGTATGGAAAAATTCAACAAACTCGCAAAGCTGGGTCTATTCAAGAATGTAGGCAGCGAAATGGGGAAAGCTATTTTCTTTTCTAAGCTAATCATCATTACCTGTCTGATTCCCATTTTCGCTTTTCAAAAAGTGGAAGGGAAAATGTTTTCACCCCTTGCCTATACCCTGGGCTTTGCATTGCTGGGGGCATTGTTATTCACGCTAACCCTGGTACCTGCTTTGTCAAGTATCCTGCTCAGAAAAAATGTTCGGGAAAAACATAACCCGATTGTATTGTTTTTTGAGCGAATCGTATCCAATGCCTACCGGGCAGTTATGCGTGCGCCAAAATTAAGCCTGCTCATTGCATTGATGATCATGGGTGTCACTTTTTTTTCCGCGAAATTTCTCGGAACTGAATTTTTACCGCAACTGGATGAAGGAGCACTATGGGTGGAAAGCGAGCTTCCGATGAGTGTTTCCTTGAATGAAGCCAATTTTATCGGTAATACCATGATTGATATTCTGCAAAAATTTCCGGAAGTAAAGCAAACCCTTTCCCAGGTAGGCAGAACCAATGATGGCACAGACCCCAAGGGGTTTTTCAATGTACAGATTCAGGTGGATTTAAAACCAAAAAACCAATGGAGAAAGGGGCTTACCCATGAAAAACTGATTGAAGAAATGGACAAGCAATTGTCTAAACTTCCTGGGATTGTATTAAACTACTCACAACCCATTCTTGATAATGTGGAAGAAGCAGTTGCGGGCGTAAATGCGGCGCTGGCGGTTAAAATATTTGGGAACGACTTCAACACCTTGGATTCATTAGCCAAAGCCACTTTAAAACAACTGGAAACAGTAAGGGGAATAGAAGATTTGGGTATCCTGCGCAACCTGGGACAGCCTGAATTCCGGATTGAACTTGACCAGAATAAAATGGCTTTGTATGGTGTAAACATGGCGGATGCGCAGGCGGTGATTGAAATGGCCATTGGTGGAAAAGCTGCTACTACACTATATGAGGGAGAACGAAGATTTGATGTAAGAATCAGGTACCAGAAGGATTTCAGGGATAACCAGAAAAAAATCGAAAACCTGATGGTTCCTTCCAGCGACGGCGCTAAAGTTCCCTTAAAGGAAATATGTGTATTTAAATCAAATACAGGCCCTGCATTTATCTACAGAGACAATAACCAGCGCTATATTGCTGTAAAATTTTCTATCCGGGAAAGAGATTTGGGAAGTACCATTGCCGAGGCACAGGAAAAAGTGAATACCCATGTTAAATTGCCAAAAAATTATGCCAATACCTGGAATGGTGAGTTTGAAAACCAGATCAGGGCATCACAAACACTCGCGAATGTAGTGCCCATTTGTTTGCTGGTAATTTTCATCATCCTCTTTATCACATTTGGAAATGTAAAAGATGCCCTGCTAACCATTTTAAATGTTCCTTTTGCCCTGATTGGGGGAATCCTGGCTTTGCATATTACCGGTATTAACTTCAGCATTAGTGCAGGTATCGGGTTTATTGCCCTGTTTGGTGTTTGTATACAAAACGGTGTCATACTGATATCGGTATTCCGTAAAAACCTGGAAGCTAAAATGTCACTGGATGAATCTGTTTACCAGGGTGTAATTTCAAGGGTTCGTCCCGTGGTAATGACAGCATTAATGGCGGCAATCGGGTTGTTACCCGCAGCTATCAGTACAGGCATTGGAAGTGAAACACAGAAACCACTTGCTATTGTTGTAATTGGGGGGTTGATCACTTCTACCATTCTTACTTTATTGATTTTACCGGTTATTTATTCACTGGTTC
>JBDKLG010000195.1:0-24059 GCA_039795695.1 Bacteroidota bacterium | reverse complement strand
AACCGGTGAGTTGATCTATACCAATGAATACTATTATATCGGTCATTTTTCCAAATTCATTCAGCCGGGTGCCAAAAGGGTTACCAGCAGTGCCAGCAGAAGTCAATTGCAAACAACTGCCTTCAAAAATACAGATGGTAAAATGGTCGTTATTGTGATGAATCAGACCAATCAGTCAACTCCTTATTTTCTCTGGATCAACGGGAAGGCGGCTAAAATAAATGCAAGGGCACATTCCATTGCAACATTGGTGTTTTAACCTAAAGCTAAAAACATGAATTTCTTAGGAAACCTTATCTGGCTTGTATTTGGCGGTCTGTTGAGTGCGCTGGGTTATTTTATTGGGGGGCTGCTGCTTTGCATTACCATTGTAGGTATCCCATTTGGCATACAGTGTATTAAGATAGGAGGATTTGTTTTATGGCCATTTGGCGGAAGAATCGTAACACATGACAGAAGTGGAGGTTGTTTGTATGTTCTATTTAATATCTTATGGATTTGCACGGGAGGGATTGGTATAGCTATTTCCCATTTGGTATTTGGGGTACTCCTGTGTATTACCATCATTGGAATTCCTTTTGGAAAACAGCACATCAAATTAGCTTCTTTGGCGCTGGCACCTTTTGGAAAAGATATTATATACCCCTAATACCTGCTAATTTCATGAAACCCCGTATCAAAGTCTGTTGCATCAGTTCTGCGGAAGAAGCGAAAATGGCCGTAAGCCATGGTGCATCTGCATTAGGGCTTGTTGGCCCTATGCCAAGCGGGCCCGGCATAATTACGAATGAATTGATTTATTCAATTGCAAATCAGGTACCACCATCCATCGGCACTTTCCTGCTAACGAGTGAAACAGAGATGCAGCAAATCATCGCACATCATCAAAAAGTATTCACCAATACCATCCAGTTGGTTGATGCAGTACCCATAGCAGCTTACTCAGGTATCAAAAAAGCATTGCCCGGCATTAAACTCGTTCAGGTAATTCATGTATTGAATGAGCAATCGGTTGATACCGCGATTGAAATTGCAGAGCAGGTAGATGCTTTGTTACTGGATAGTGGCAACCCAAACCTTTCTGTGAAACTACTTGGTGGAACAGGGAAGACACATGATTGGCAGTTAAGCAGAAAAATTGTATCCCAATCAAAAGTGCCTGTTTTTTTAGCCGGTGGGTTACATGCGGGCAATGTACAGGAAGCCCTTGAAAAGGTTCAGCCATTCGGGTTGGACTTATGCAGCGGAGTAAGAACGGATAAAAAATTGGATCCTTTAAAACTGGAAGCATTTTTCAAAGCAGCCTGGTCTTAATCTTATTCCACTTTTACAACAGCAGTTCTTTTACTGATACCATTTTCATTGAATGCTTCTATCTGGAAATAATAGGGCTGGTCTTTTTCCATTGCTGAAAAATAATATTCATTCGCTCCATATACCATGATGCTGGTATACAGTTTGTCCGGGGCAGTACCTGTATAAATCAGGTATCCGGCAGCAGTTGGATTTACCTGCCATTTGAGCCAGCTGTTTCTTCTTTCCGAATCGCCGCGCAATACAACAAAATGCTGAACCGTATCAGGAGCCGATACCCCTCCCTTTCCAAATACACGCAATCCGCTGATAGCGAATTTTCCGGTTGGCATGTGTATATTTTCCAGTCTTACAAATCTTGCCTGTACAGGTTTTTCCAGTTCAACATATTCATGCGGGATATCTGTTTTGTTACCGCTTTTATCTACCATCAGTTTCCAGGAAATACCATCGTTGGAACTATATAATTTGTACTGGTGAAAATTGTTGGTTTGTTTACCCATTAATGCAGCATCCTGATCGGCATAATTTATCTGTATGGCGCGAATAGTGGATAGATTGCCTAAATCAGCTTCTATCCATTCGCCTTTATTGCCGGTTTTGGCACTCCAATAAGATTTGATGTTTTCATCAACCGCTAAATTTGCAGCAAATGCCCCAAGGGTAGACGACACTTTAACAGGCTTGTTATAGTTCAGCAGCATCCAACCGGTAAACTGGCTTTGGGCATGATCTGCAAGGGCATTGGGTAAATAATGGGGGTAATCGCCATAGGCAGTATTCGTATACAAGATATCATCCTTATCGAAACCTGCGGGCCAAATACCGATTCTTCTTTCAAAATTGTTTTTTGTTGCGATACTAATGGTAGATACATGCCACCACTGCTTAAACAGGTCCTGGTAAGTAGCACCATGCCCGGCGCCATTGGCAAAACCACCCGGTTTATAAGAGAAGGGGTTATGTGATTGGTAGGTAAATGGTCCCAATGGTTTGTCGGAAACATATACGCCATCGCCATACCCGCTGAACTCGGTTCCCGGCGCCCCATATTGCAGGTAATATTTCCCATTGTGCTTGTTCATCCAGGAGCCTTCCATGAAGGGTTTCAGGAAAGTATTGTCGTGGTTTTCTCCAAACCTTTCCCATCCATGAATTTCTTCATGCAGTTTTACCGTTTCTACTTTTTCTCCTATTGGCTGTAATGTTTTCCTGTCTATTTCCTGTGCATACATCGGATAAAAATTACTGGACCCGAAATAGAGATAGACCCTTTTATCCTCATCTGCAAAGAAACCCGGATCCCAGGCACCAACCCTGAAAGAATCAACTGCTTCCTTCCATTCATCTTTTTGCGGATTGGTACTCATCCAGAGAGGGAAGTTCTTCTCATAGGTAGAACCAATCACCAACAAAGTATCTCCCAAAACCAATGTGGCGGGTGCACAGAGTTCATCATATACTTTGTGCCAGGGTTTCAGGAATTTTCTTGCAACAAAATTCCAGTGCAGCATATCGGGGCTCCACCAATAACCCCATTGGTTGGTGGAGAATAAGTAATAATTATTCTTGAAAACAGTCATTACAGGGTCTGCTGTGGCCCTATGTTTGCCCTGTTCTGAAAAATTAGGAATCGGGCAAAAACCATAATCAATATTGATTGGGTTACAATAGGTTTTTTGCTGTGCCACTGCACCGGCGGTAATTATCCAGGCAGCTATTAATAAGCATAGGGATTGGCGTATTCTCACTTGTGTCATAAGGCTGTATGATAAGCGTTTTACTTCATCAAACTACAAAAAATGTATGGGCTGTGACTATTTGCAGGGATAATTTTTATTTCCATAATTAATCAGTAAATTTCCTTACACATCTATCACCAAATATCCTTCCTGCCATGAAGAAAAAAATGACCCCCAACCCCATTGCTGATAGCCGAAGAAATTTTGTAAAGCAAAGTTTTCAGGCAGCAGCAGCATTTACCATCATCCCCCGTTTTGTACTGGGTGGAAAAGGGTATCTCCCCCCCAGCGATAAAATAACCCTTGGTTTTATCGGAACGGGAAAACAGTCAAGGAGTCTGATCAATTCTTTTAAGGGTATTGCCCAAACCGTTGCTGGTGCTGATGTTGACAAACAAAAACTGGCCAATTTTCAAAAGATAGCCGAAAAAATCTATGCGGATGCAGCACAAAAAAACGAATACAAAGGATTTACCGGTTATGCAGATTTCAGGGAGATGCTGGAAAGAAAAGATATTGACGCAATTGTGATTGCCACACCCGATCACTGGCATGCGGTAAATGCCGTTATGGCTGCCAATGCAGGCAAACATGTGTACTGCGAAAAACCCATGGCACATACTGTTTTTGAGGGCAGGAGCATGGTGGAAGCAGTTAAAAAAAATAAAGTGGTGCTGCAGGTGGGAAGTATGCAAAGGTCATGGGACAAATTCCGCACGGCTGTTGACCTGGTTCGCAATGGCTATATCGGAAAAATAAAAGAAGTGCTGGTAAATGTGGGCGACCCTGCCATCGCTTTTGAGCTCCCGGGAATGCCTGTACCCGATTACCTTAACTGGGATGGATGGGTTGGCCCTTCGCCCATGAGACCCTACCATACCGAGCTCTCCCCGCCTGTTGAAAGAGATATCTATCCCAACTGGCGCAATTACAAAGAATACGGTGGCGGCATCCTGAGCGATTGGGGTGCACATATGTTTGATATTGCACAATGGGGACTGGATATGGACAGAACCGGCCCTGTAAAATTCATACCTCCTGCTGACCCGAATGCCAAAAGGGGACTAACCATGGTTTATGCAAACGGAATCCTATTAAAGCACGAAGATTTTGGCAGAGGATGGGCTGTTCGTTTTATTGGCGAAACAGGTAATCTCGATATCAGCAGGGATTTTCTGGATAGCAACCCAGCTAATATCGCATCGGCTATTATCAAACCGGATATGCAAAGGGTTTACAATAGCCCGAACCATTACCAGGACTGGCTGGATTGCATTAAATCCGGCAAGCAGCCGATATGTGATGTAGAAACCGGTCATAGAAGCAGCAGTGTTTGTGCATTGGCCAATATTGCCTACTGGATGAAACGCCCGCTTGAATGGGACTCCAGAAAAGAACAGTTTAAAAATGATGCAGAAGCAAATGCATTATTGAAGCCCACAATCAGGGGAGACTGGAAACTGGTATGATTGATCAAAAAAATTATCTCCGGCTCTAGAGGTTAGAACAATCTGCACAGCCGGGAATTTTTATTGATTCATCAGCCACTCTTTTAGTTCGCTAAAAGAAGCTTCCATGAAAACAGTTTTTTTCTCTTTTGAGAACAGGGGCAGTGCCGAATCGGGTATGGAAATTTTTTCTCCTGTCATTGTTTCCACAATATCCGGAAACTTAACGGGATGGGCAGTTTCAAGGATCATCCCTTTCTTGTGGGGATATTGCTGCAGGTATTGTTCCAATGCGTACCAGGCTACAGCTCCATGCGGATCGAGGGTATAATGATACTTTTGGTGTACATCAGCAATAACAGTTTTGGTGGTTTCATCACGCACCGTATAGCCGGAAACCAGCGCTGTGATACTTTTATAATTGTGCTGAAACAGCTCCATCACCCTGATAAAATTACTTGGGCTGCCTACATCCATGGCATTGGAAATGGTTGGTACAGCCGTTTTTGAAGCATAGTGCCCTGTTCTCAAATATTCGGGAACAGCATCATTCACATTACATGCAGCAATAAAATGGTCAACGGGCAAGCCACTTATATGTGCCAATAGGCCTGCGCAGATATTGCCAAAATTTCCACTGGGCACAGCAATCACCGGCGCCTGTTTTTTATCTGCCCATTGCTGATAAGCAAAGAAATAGTACAGTTGCTGTGGCAACCACCTGGCCACATTGATGGAATTAGCAGAAGTAAGCTGGAGGCGACTATTCAAGTCTGCATCCATGAAAGCATCTTTTACCATTGCCTGGCAATCATCAAAACTGCCATTCACTTCAAGGGCTTTGATATTTTGTCCGCAGGTAGTTAATTGCAGTTCCTGCACAGGGCTTACCTTACCGGAGGGATAAAGGATAACCACTTCCACACCTTCCACACCTAAAAATCCATTGGCCACTGCACCGCCTGTATCTCCTGAAGTGGCCACCAGCACAGTTATTCTGCCCGTTGACTGCCGGGAAAAATATCCCAGGCAACGACTCATGAACCTGGCTCCTACATCTTTGAATGCCAGTGTGGGGCCATGAAACAATTCCAATGCATAAGTCTGTTCATTTATTTTAACCAAAGGAAAAGGGAAATTGATGGTTTCTGCAACAATGGTTTTCAGGGAAGCTGCATCAATTTCATTGCCAACATAGGGCTGCATCACAGCAAATGCCAGGTCTTCTTTTGAATAAGCATGGATATTACTGATGACAGAAGGATCAATTACAGGAATCCTTTCAGGAAAATACAATCCCTTATCCGGAGCCTGCCCCTTTACGGTGGCATCCCTGAAACTTACATTTGGTGCGGTTTTATTGAGACTGAAATAATTCATTCAATTGATTTTTATGTACAATGGCCGGGTATTTTTATTTGCCGTTAACAAACCTTACTCCTTCCCGGTTAATGGTGGTTACATAGCAATGATGGTCCAGCGATAAACGGTCATATACCTGGTGCATTTCTTTTTCAACGGCTTTGGCTGTCACTTCATCCTTACTCAACATAAATATCGATGGGCCTGATCCTGAAATTCCACCACCAAGTGCACCGGCATCCTTACTCCTTTGTTTTATTTCATTGAAACCCGGAATCAGTATGCTTCTTACCGGTTCTATCAAAACATCTTCCAGAGAACGCCCTATTAAATCATAATCGCTTTGTAACAGACCTGCCACCAATCCCGCTATATTACCCCATTGGCGAATGGCATCTTTCAGCAATACCTGCTGTTTCAATATACTGCGTGCATCGGATGTACGCACTTCAATTTGAGGGTGTACAATTGTTACGAATAAGGGTGGGGCAGATAATGCAATAATATCCAGGGGAAATATTGACCTGATTAAAGTAACGCCACCATAAATACAGGGGGCAATATTATCGGCATGTTTAACACCGGATGCCACTTTTTCTCCATTCATCGCAAACCTTACCAGGTCTGCATTGGAAAAGCGGTCATGCAACAATTTATTCGCTGCTGCCACAGCACCTGCCGCACTTGCTGCGCTGGAACCCACGCCACTTCCCGGTTTGATGTGCTTACGAATATGCAATTCAAAACCAACAGGCTCATTGATTTCTTCGAGCATCGCAATCAATGCAGCTCCTGCAACATTCAATTCAGGTTCTGTAGGCAGGTTATAGTCGTCTTCGTTGACTATCGTAATTCCCGGTTGTTCACGGAAGCAAATACGCATTTCATCATAGGGCTCATTTACAGCAAAACCCAGCACATCAAAACCACAAACCATATTCGCAACGGTAGCGGGCGCATGTACACTTACTGATTCTGCCCCGCTAAAGGGAGCGTAAAGAAATTTATTGACATAGTCTGGTTTCATACTGTTGCTTTTAGTATTGCCTTAAGCTTTCGCAAGATGCCTGGGTTACGCTACCCTGATGATATCTGCGAAAACACCCGATGCGGTTACATCTGCACCGGCGCCGGCACCTTTGATTACCAGTGGTTGCTCCGGATACCTTTCTGTATAGAATAAAACCAGGTTATCTTTCCCGTATAAATGATAGAAATCTGATTCGGCCGGTATATGCTGCAAACCTACTGATGCTTTTCCCTGTTCATATTTGGCTACAAATTTCAGTTTACAGTTCTTAGCTGCTGCTGCCTTGTAAATGGCCTGAAAATGTGCTTCCTGTTTTTCCATTTCTGTATAAAAATCTTCAACCGACCCTTCAAAGCAGGATGCAGGCAGGAAGTATTCATTGCTGATATCTTCCATTTCAAGATGCTGCCCTGCCTCTCTTGCCAGAATCATGATTTTACGCATCACATCTGTTCCACCCAGATCAAGCCTTGGATCAGGCTCTGTATATCCTTCTGTTTGTGCCTGGCGAACCACTTGTGCAAAGGGTTTACTTGTGTCATAATTATTGAAAACAAAATTCAATGTGCCGGATAATACCGCTTGTATTTTGTTTACCTTATCTCCGCTTCTCAACAGATCATTCAAAGTACCAATCACCGGCAAACCCGCTCCAACATTGGTTTCAAACAAAAACCTGGCATTGTATTCCCTTGCCAGTTGCTTCAATTTCTGGTAAGCACTGAACTCGGCTGAGCAGGCTATTTTATTACAGGCCACTACAGAAACACTTTTGCTAAGCAATGTTCCATAAACTGATGCAACCGTTGCATTGGCCGTTACATCTACAAATACACTGTTACGGAGGTTTTTTTGAATGATTTGTTCTACGAACGCATGGATGGTTCCATTTTCACCATTTTGCAAATCTGCAGACCAGGTATCGAGATTTAATCCGTCTTCATTTATCAGGTTTTTTTTGCTGTTGGCTAATCCGATGATTTGAATTTGCAATCGCAGGTGATCCTGCAGGTATTGGTATTGTTTTTTTATTTGTCCGATTAGTTTACCTCCTACATTTCCTGTACCGGCAATAAATACGTTCAGCTGTTTATAGGTTGTTTCAAAGAATTCTTCGTGCAATACATTGATGGCTTTCTTTACATCGTTGGTCGACAGTACGGCCGATATGTTTTTCTCTGATGACCCCTGTGCAATCGCTCTTACATTGATCCCGTTCCTGCCCAATACGCCAAACATTTTACCACTTACGCCGGGGTGGCTTTTCATTTGTTCACCAACCAATGCAACAATCGACAGGCCGGTTTCTACTTTTAATGGGTCTACTTTTCCTGTACGGATTTCATGACTGAAAGCATCGTCAATTGATTTTCTGGCTTTGGCAGTATCCACTTCATTAATACCCACACAAATAGAATGTTCCGAAGAGCTTTGTGTGATAAGGATCACATTCACGCGTTCATTGGCCAATGCTTCAAACAATCGCTTGGAAAAACCGGGAATACCTACCATTCCGCTGCCTTCCAGGCTCAACAGGCTGATGTTATTGATGCTGGAAATACCCCTGATGAAACTATCGGTAACTGCAGATTCATTTTCAATTAAAGTACCATAGGCTTCCGGCTCAAATGTGTTTTTTACCCATACCGGTATGCCTTTGCTCATTACGGGCTGAATAGTTGGCGGATAAATAATTTTTGCGCCAAAATGAGATAACTCCATGGCTTCCTGGTAAGAAATGCGCTGTATGGGTTTTGCATTCTGCACCAGTCGTGGATCAGCTGTCATCATGCCACTCACATCTGTCCATATTTCCAGGGCCGACGCATCCAATGATCCTGCATAAATAGCCGCAGTATAATCCGAACCGCCTCTTCCCAGCGTAGTGGTATGGTGGTTTTCATCGCTTGATATAAAACCCGGGGCCACATAAAGATTCGATGGGTTTTGCTGGATGTATTCTTTTATTTTTTTATCTGTTACAGAAAAATCCACTGCAGCATTACCATGATTGGCATTGGTCACAATCAATTTTCTTGAATCAATCCATCTATTGTCAAGTGGTAAGGACTGAAATTTTGCAGCAATAATCATCGAAGAAAGTAATTCACCAAAACTCACAATCCTGTCTTTTGTTCTGGGTGAGAGTTCGCTCAATAAGAACACGCCGTCGCAAATACCTTCCAATTCATTGAACTGCTGTTTCACAAGACTCAATGTGGCGCTCTGCTGTTGAATGGGTAATAATTCTCTTACAAGGTCCAGGTGCCGGTTTTCCAATTCTTTTAGAACCTGTTTATAGGCATCTGCCGATTTTGAAGCCATCTCTCCAACATGTAACAAGGTATCGGTAACGCCGCCCAATGCCGATACCACCAAAATTGTTGGGCCTTTCGCCATTGCCAAACCAACTATGTTCACCACCCTGTTCATATTGGCCGAATTAGCTACCGAGCTACCGCCGAATTTTAATACCTGCATAATTTCACTCCTTTTGTTATTGAAAAAACAAGCCCTGCTAAGCCTGCCCAATCATTTTTGTATAATGGGAAAAATATATTTATAACTAATTGACGGAATTGCAATTCCAATTTATTTTTTGAAAACCAGCTGTATGCAGCCCCTTGATGATATGAAAATGTATAACCCTTTACAGGGTCGTAATGGTAATAATAGCAGTTGTCTGCAGACATGCTGCCGGCATTGTAGAAGTAATATTTGACTGCTGTACTTGCATTAGCCTTGGATAGAAAGGAAAGATACAAAAAATTCTTTTTCATTAGATCAGGTATCCGAACAAATTATCGTTTTGTTTTATTTCAGTGTAATTAATGTTGAACCTGTTCAGATTCCGGAGCAAAACATCATAATCGGTTCTGCTTTTAAGTTCAATACCTACCAGTGCAGGACCGGTTTCCTTGTTGTGCTTTTGCATATATTCAAACCTTGTGATATCATCATCGGCTCCCAGTACATGGTTTACGAATTCTTTCAATGCACCCGGTCTTTGGGCAAAACGTATTAAGAAATAGTGTTTCAGTCCTTCATACTGCAAGGATCTTTCCTTGATTTCCTGCATCCGGTCGATGTCATTGTTGCTGCCGCTTACAATACATACGACTGTTTTGCCTTTTATTTCTTCTTTGAACTCATCCAGGATGGCTATCGACATAGCACCTGCCGGTTCAACTACAATAGCATCTTCATTGTACAGTTGTAAGATGGTTGAGCAAATTTTTCCTTCGTTCACAAGTTTCATTTCATCCAATACTTCTTTGCAAATGGAATAGGTAAGCTCTCCTACTTTTCTTACGGAGGCACCATCAACAAACCTTTCTATATTTTCCAGTATTACCGGGCGTTTTGCCGCAAACGCTGCCAGCATTGAGGGTGCACCTTCCGGCTCTACCCCGATTATTTTTGTTTGTGGTGAAAAAGTTTTGAACGCTGTGCCAACGCCTGAAGCCAGGCCGCCTCCACCTACCGGCACAAATAGGTAATCGATACCGGATTTGTCTTCCAGAATTTCCAGTCCCACTGTTGCCTGTCCTTCAATAATACGGATGTCTTCAAAAGGAGGGATGAAAGTCATTCCCTTTTCTTCTGTGTATTTTTTTGCTGCTACTGCACAATCATCAAATGTGTCGCCTGTTAGCCTTACTTCAATACATCCTTCGCCAAACATTTTTGTCTGGCTAACTTTTTGATTTGGGGTAATGATTGGCATAAATACCACCCCTTGCACATTGAGTTTTTTACAGCTGTATGCAAAACCCTGGGCATGGTTGCCGGCACTGGCGCAAACTACTCCTTTTGCCAGCTGGCTATCCGGCAAGCTCCGCATCATATTATATGCGCCTCTTAGTTTATAGGACCTCACTACCTGCAGGTCTTCCCTTTTCAGGTATATGCTGCACTGGTATTTTCGGGAAAGATTATGATTATACGTAAGCGGTGTTCTGTTTACAATATTCTGCAGGCGTATTTTTGCTGATTCAAAATCCAATGAGACTGTTTTTTCTGCTGTTTGGCTTTGCATACTTGGGTATTTACTCATCCCTTCTGCTTGCACAAAAGGGATGAGTGATGATTCAAATTATTTTGCAGGAGCCTGGTTTTCCGGGCGAAGACTTCTAACGGTTCGTCCTGCCTGCCATATCTCACTATCGTGTAATTCTTTCAGTTCTGCATCCAGCTTCTCGCGATAATCAGGTTTGCTGTTGCTTTCTATTGATTTGGCCGCTTCCTTACCTGCAGCCACACTTTCGTATAATTCTGTAAATACAGGTTTTGTAGCATCTCTGAATTTTTTCCACCAATCCAATGCTCCTCTTTGTGCCGTAGTGGAACAATTGGCATACATCCAATCCATCCCGTTCTCTGCAACCAGTGGCATTAGTGATTGTGTAAGCTCTTCTACCGTTTCATTAAAAGCTTCTGAAGGGGTATGACCTTTTGAACGCAATACCTCATATTGTGCCGCAAAGATTCCCTGGATGGCTCCCATCAAAGTTCCACGCTCACCGGTAAGATCTGAATAAACTTCTTTTTTGAAATTGGTTTCAAACAAATAACCACTTCCAATGGCAATACCCAGGGATACCACTCTTTCAAATGCACGGCCTGTTGCATCCTGAAAAATAGCATAGCTGCTGTTCAGGCCACGGCCCTGTAAAAACATCCTGCGCAAAGAAGTTCCGGATCCTTTTGGTGCAACTAAAAATACATCCACATCAGCCGGAGGAATGATTCCTGTTTGGTCATTATAGGTTACGCCAAAACCATGAGAGAAATACAAAGCCTTACCCGGAGTCAGGTGTTTTTTCACGGTAGGCCACATCGCAATCTGTGCAGCATCGCTAAGCAGGTAACAAATAATGGTTCCTTTTTCCAATGCTTCTTCTATGTCAAACAGGGTTTCGCCCGGAACAAATCCATCACGTACTGCTTTATCCCAGCTTTTTGAATTCTTACGCTGACCAACAATTACATTAATTCCGTTTTCTTTCTGGTTAAGTGCCTGGCCCGGTCCCTGAACACCGTAGCCGATAACTGCTACTATTTCATTTTTTAATACTTCCTGTGCTTTTGCCAATGGAAATTCTTCCCTTGTCACTACATTTTCTTCTACGCCGCCAAAATTTAGTTTTGCCATGATAAGTTGTTTTTTGTTTTTATTGTTTTTGGTTGTTTGTTATCAAATACAGTTCTATTAGTTTTTTTCTCTTGTTATTCTTAGACATCACATGGTAAACACTTCATCCTGTTTGTCCAGGTATTCATTTTCGATCAGTTCTTCTCTTGGTTCTGCCTGTTCAAATTCCTTTAATTTTTCATGAAAACCCTTGCTGTCTTTGATAATGGCCACTCTGGCACTTCTCACAAATTCGATCAACCCATAAGGAGCCAGCACCTGTACCAGTTTGTCGGTTTCCTCTCTTTGTCCACTGGTTTCAAAAATGGTATAGTCTTTTCTGATAACTACTGCACGTGCCCCATTTTCCCTTAACAGTCTTTCAACTTTTACTTTTTCTGCAATTTCATCGGTTGGCACTTTGTACAATGCCAGTTCCTGCCAGATGATTTCGTCATTGGTATTGTAGTAGGCTTTCAATACTTCAACCTGCTTCTCTATCTGTCGTGCCAGCTTGCGAACCACTTCCTCCGTTTCATCAATTACAATGGTAAAGCGATGAATTCCCTCTGCCTCGGAAGGGGAGGTATTCAGGCTTTCAATATTGATTTTTCTTCTTGAAAAAATCGTGGCAATACGCACCAATAAACCAATATGGTTCTCAGTGTACACTGTTATGGTAAATTCCTGTTTATTCATATAAGCCCTTTTATTTCCCCACCCGAAAGGATTGGGATTGTTTATTTTAATCTTACTTCACTTACGCTGCAACCTTGTGGTACCATTGGGAACACATTGTTTTCTTTTCCCACCATCACTTCAAGCAAATAAGAACCTTCGTGTTCCAGCATTGTTTTTAAAGCTGCTTTCAGGTTTTCTCTGGCAGATACTTTTTGACCTTCAATACCATAGCCTTTTGCAACCATTACAAAATCCGGACTGGCAATGTCCACGAAGGAATATCTTTTGTCGTTGAATAATTGCTGCCACTGTCTTACCATTCCAAGAAATTCATTATTGAGTATCAGTATTTTTACATTAACGCCTGTTTGCATAATGGTACCCAGTTCCTGAATTGTCATTTGTACACCGCCATCTCCGATTACAGCAACCACGGTTCTTTCAGGAGCCCCAAATTTGGCACCGATGGCTGCAGGCAATGCAAAACCCATGGTTCCCAATCCACCTGAAGTGATATTGCTTTTTGACTGATTGAATTTTGCATAGCGGCAGGCTACCATCTGGTGCTGACCAACATCTGTTACAATGATTGCATTACCATCGGTAAGGTCATTCAGGTTTCTGATCACTTCTCCCATGGTTAATTTAGTGGTTGAAGGATGCAGTTCTTCAAAAATGACTTCTTTGTTTTCTTCCTCATCACAGGTTTTGAATTTGTCCAGCCATTGCGGATATATTTTTGTTTCAACCAGTTTGGTTAAAAGGGGAAGTGTTTCTTTGCAATCGCCCCATACTCCTACGGTGGCTTTTACGTTCTTGTCTATTTCTGAGGGATCAATATCCAGGTGAATTACTTTGGCCTGTTTGGCATATTTGTCGAGCCGTCCGGTAACACGGTCATCAAAGCGCATACCTACCGCTATCAATACATCGCAATCATTGGTTAACAGGTTGGGGCCATAGTTCCCATGCATGCCTAACATACCCACATTCAAAGGATGGTCGGTGGGCAATGCACTAAGCCCCAGAATAGTCCATGCGGCAGGGGCACCTGTTTTTTCAATAAATGCCCTGAATTCTTTTTCCGCTTTTCCCAGGATGACTCCCTGGCCAAAAATCACGAAGGGTTTTTCTGCAGCATTGATGATTTTCGCGGCTTTTTCAAGATACTCTTTCCTGATGATTGGCTTTGGCCTGTAGCTTCTTACATGATTGCATTTCCGGTAACCCTGGTAGTCAAATTTTTGAATCTGGGCATTCTTTGTAATATCAATCAATACGGGGCCCGGCCTTCCGCTTTTAGCAATAAAAAATGCCTTGGCTAAAACAGTAGGTATTTCACTGGCATCGGTAACCTGGTAATTCCATTTAGTAACCGGTGTAGTAATATTAATCACATCTGTTTCCTGAAAAGCATCGGTTCCCAATAAATGTGCAAATACCTGTCCGGTTATTGCCACAAGTGGGGTACTATCAATCATTGCATCAGCAAGGCCGGTAACAAGATTGGTTGCGCCGGGGCCGCTGGTGGCAAACACAACACCTACATTGCCGGATGAACGTGCAAACCCTTGTGCAGCGTGAATTCCACCCTGCTCATGGCGAACAAGGATATGTTTGAGTTGATCATTATAATCATACAAGGCATCATAGATTGGCATGATGGCACCTCCGGGATAACCAAAAACAGTATGCACCCCTTCCGCAATCAATGCTTCCAATACTGCCTGTGATCCGGTGATTTCTCCGGGCTCTGAAGAAACAGGTCTTGGTGCAGGCAGGGTTATTTCATTTGTACTCATACAATTGTTTTAAGCTGATAATTTGTTTATGCTTCATCTGTTACACAACCTTCCGATGCATCTTTTACCTGTTGTGCATATTTAAACAGTATTCCTTTTGTTGCCTTTAAAGCCGCAGGTTTCCATGCTGCTTTGCGTTTGGCTATTTCTGCTTCAGAAATTTTCAAGGTCATTTTCTTGGTGGCCACATTCAGTTCAATCGGGTCATTATCTTCTACCAATGCAATCAATCCTCCTTTGTAGGCTTCGGGGGTAATATGCCCTACTACAAATCCGTGTGTACCGCCGCTAAACCTACCGTCAGTAATGAGTGCTACCGATTTTCCTAAACCGGCTCCAATGATGGCCGATGTAGGTTTCAGCATTTCAGGCATGCCCGGTGCTCCTTTGGGGCCAACATTTCTGATGACCACAACATCGCCATGTTTTATTTTTCCGGAATTGATTCCTGCAATCAAATCCTGTTCTCCATCAAATACACGGGCGGGGCCTTCAAACAGTTCTCCCTCTTTACCACTGATTTTTGCCACACTTCCCCCTTCGGCAAGATTGCCGTAAAGGATTTGCAAATGACCGGTTGCCTTAATAGGGTTCTCGATCGGTAAAATAATTTTCTGCCGGTTAAAATCCAGATCAGGAACTGTTGCCAGGTTTTCAGCAATTGTTTTTCCGGTAACTGTTAAACAGTCGCCATGCAACAACCCCTTTTTCAATAAATACTTCATTACGGCCGGCACGCCACCATACTGGTGCAAATCCTGCATGAGGTATTTCCCGCTTGGCTTAAAATCAGCCAGTACGGGCACTTTATCACTGATGGTTTGAAAATCATCCTGTGTTAATGGCAGATCCACGCTTTTTGCCATGGCAATCAGGTGCAATACAGCATTGGTACTTCCCCCAAGAACCATGATAACCGTTATCGCATTTTCAAATGCTTTTCTTGTCATGATATCCCTTGGCTTGATATCTTTTTCCATCAAATTTTTGATGGCTTTACCTGCATCAATACATTCCTGTTGTTTTTCTGCACTCAATGCAGGGTTGGAAGATGAGAAAGGTAAACTCATGCCCAATGCTTCAATAGCCGATGCCATCGTGTTGGCAGTATACATTCCACCGCATGCACCTGCACCCGGACAGGCATGCTGGATAATACCTTTAAAATCTGCTTCATTCAATTGCCCTGCAAGTTTTTGCCCCAATGCCTCAAAAGCAGAAACAATATTGAGGTCCTGTCCTTTATAATGCCCCGGCGCGATGGTTCCTCCATAAACCATGATAGCAGGGCGATTGAGCCGCCCCATCGCCATTATTGATCCCGGCATATTTTTATCACAGCCCGGCAAAGCGATAAGCGCATCATAGTATTGAGCGCCACAAACCGCTTCAATAGAATCGGCGATGATATCACGGCTAACCAGGGAAAAGCGCATCCCATCTGTACCATTGCTCATTCCATCACTTACCCCGATGGTATTAAAGATCAGGCCAACCATATCATTATCCCATACCCCCTGCTTAACTACCCTGGCCAGGTCATTCAGGTGCATGTTACAGGTATTGCCATCATAGCCCATGCTCACTACACCCACCTGTGGTTTTTTCAAATCTTCATCGGTAAGTCCGATGCCATACAGCATGGCTTGTGCGGCAGGTTGTGTGATATCCTGTGTTAAAACCCTGCTGTATTTATTTAGTTCACTTAACATAGTTCCTATGATTCTAATGATTGTTAATTATTCCATTCCCAATACCTCGCTTACCAATACTGTTTTGTTGTCTATTATCAGGTTCTGGTAGCAATCCTGAATTTGTTTGCTCAGGGTATTTTCCCAGCGCAGTGCAAAAGGTTGGTTATCCAATGACGCAAAGCCGATTACTTCAGCTGCGGTACCGCAATAGAAAGCAGCATCGGCGCCATAAATATCTTCTTTCGTGAAAAAGTTTTCTTCTACGCCTATATTCAATTCATCGCAGATTTCCAATACAGTTGCCCTTGTTATACCCGGAAGGATATTTCCTGGAGCAGGCGTAAACAGTTTGCCATTTTTTTCGAAAAATAAATTCGCTCCGGGTCCTTCCGCTATATTTCCATTCATATCAGTGAGTAATGCCTCATCAAAACCAAGGGCTTTGGCTTCCTGGCTTGCCAGTATTGAATTCACGTAATGCCCGGCAGCTTTTGCATGTATTTTGAAACCCCTGGGATTGGGACGTTGAAAAGAGGAAGTCATTATCCTCAGTAATTTATCACCCAGAAAAGCTGCCATTTCCCATACTTCTATTACAATAAAAGATTCTGTGTTCAAATTGAAGCTCATATTTGCCGGGGCATAAACAACCGGTCGGATATAGGCATTTTGTAAACCATTTCTTTCCAGTAGTTCATAAGTAATGTCTGTCAGCTCCCTGCTTGAATAAGTATAGGGCAAATTCAATGCTTCGGCTGAAGCTTTCAACCTGTCGTAATGTTCTTTTGCCTTGAAAATACGCGTTTCACCGGCCACTGTTTTATAGGAACGGATTCCTTCAAATACAGAATAGCCATAATGAAAGGACTGGCTGTAAAAATCCATCTTTGCCTCGGAAGCTTTTACAAAAGCGCCATTCAGATAGAGTATCGTTTCACTGTTATAATAATTTGCCATACGTAATTTTTTAATACCAGGTTTTTTTGTTGATGCAATAAAAAAGCCCCGCCTTTTGGAGGCGGGGCTTATATACTTAATTAGTTGGTTATATAAGGTTTCCTCCTCCATGCATCGCAGGAATAATAATGACTACCACAATAATGACTATTGTAGTAAACATTGACATATTATTCAATCTGCTGTTGCGCATAGAGGTTAATCGTTGAAACGAAACTACTTCCTCTACCGCAAAAAACAAAGAACTCCTGCAACTTTTTTCATCCAACACCGTTATTTTTTACAAACGTGTGTTAGCTATCAGATGATGGTTGATTTATTTAAACTGGCATTGCTGCTCAGGCTATCGTCGCCTGCATGTTTTTCAATATGTTCGGTAACCAAATCGCCAATAGCCGTAGTTGCATAATTATTGATTGGGTCAATGTCTTTTGATACAAACCCGTTCAGTAGTGTCCAGTTTACCGCATCGCGCACTGCTTTGGCTTCTGCTGTCATTTGAAAATGGTCCAGCAGCATTGCAGCAGAAAGTATGGATCCAAGCGGGTTGGCGATATCTTTCCCTGCTGCCTGCGGATAGGAACCATGAATGGGTTCGAACAAAGCGGTTGTATTACCTACAGATGCAGAGGGCAATAATCCCAATGAGCCGCTTAACACACTTGCTTCGTCACTGATAATATCCCCAAACATATTCTCGGTTAATACCACATCAAACTGTGCCGGGTTCAGTATAATCTGCATGGCTGCATTATCTACAAACATATAATCTACGGTTACACCGGGGTATGCAGAAGCTATTTCCTGCACCACTTTTCTCCATAAACGGGAGGTTTCAAGCACATTCGCTTTATCTACCAGTGTCAGTTTCTTTTTTCTTTTTTCCGCATACTGAAATGCCAGGTGTGCTACCCTTTCTATTTCAGGTTTTGTGTACACACACTCGTCGGAGGCCCTGGTTTGGTCTTCACTCAATTCTTTTTTTCCAAAATAGATTCCACCGGTTAATTCCCTGAAAATCACAAAATCAACCTGTTTCAGTTGTTTGCTTTTTAAAGGAGATAAGTGATGTAACGATTGGTAAGTATTAATCGGGCGAATATTCGCAAACAGCTGCAGTTCTTTTCTCAATTTGAGCAAACCCTGTTCCGGCCTCACTTTGGCGGTTGGGTCATTGTCGTATTTCGGATGTCCGATGGCGCCAAATAAGATAGCATCGCTTGCCAAACAGGTAGCAATGGTTTCATCTGGTAAAGGGTTGCCTGTTTTATCGATGGCATCGGCACCCATGATACCATATTCATATTGAAAACTATGTCCGAACTTTTTGCCAATGGCATTCAGCACTTTAATGGATTGATTGGTCACTTCCGGACCAATCCCATCTCCCAGTATAACGGCAATCTTTTTTTCCATCTTGCTTTTATTTTATGCGGCAATGCTGCCTTTGTTTAATTGTAAAGTATGTGTTACACAGGCAGGTATTTCTTCCTGGTAATGGCTCACATATATCAATGTTTTATTCAGGTCTGTGCAGATATGATTGATCAATGCGATAAACAATTCGGTTGTTTGCATATCCAGCCCCTGACAGGGCTCATCCAGAATCAATAATGGCGGGTTCTTTACGAGGGCTCTTGCAAGCAATACCAATCTCTGCTCACCATTGGACAATTGTGAAAAAAAACGTTTTTCCAGATTTTTTACACCCAGTAATTCCATCCACCTGTTTACCAGCTCACTGAAAGAATCGGATAACCGGCGGAATAAGCCGATGGTATCAAACAGTCCGGAAGCTACTACTTCAAACACTGTGGAACCTGTTTCAAAATAATGATGCAGTTCCGGTGACACGTATCCGATTTTTTGTTTGATGTCCCAGATACTTTCTCCTGAACCTTTTTTTCTGTCAAAAAGATATATTTCATTGGCAAAAGCCTGGGGATTATCCCCATTCACCAAACTCAATAAAGTCGATTTTCCTGAACCATTGTGGCCGGATACGTTCCAGCATTCGCCTTTTTTTACTTCCCAATTAATGCCTTCCAGAATTTTTCTGCCGTTGTAAACAATGCCCGCATTAACCATTTTAACCGCAATTAAAAAATCGGGATAGGAAAAAGCTGCAGGTATCTTTTTGAAAGATGGCCATACAGAGATTTTGGCTGTAGTCTTTTGGCTGATTGCCTGGAATTGATTTTTTTCCATCAGCTCACCCAGTACCCCCTCTTTCAACAAAGCAATATGTGTAATACCTGCCGGAATTTCTGCAGCGCTTGTGATGAGTAAAATATGTATCCCCTTACTGCCAAGATCATCCAGCAGCATATTGAGATCCGCTCTTGCAGCTTTGTCTAAACCGATATAGGGATTGTCGAGCAGCAGCCATTGGGCATTTTGTAACAAAGCCCGGGCAATTTGAAATTTTTTATGTTCCCCATTCGATAATTGAATAAGCCGGGTTTTTTTGATGTACTGAATACCCAGTTTTTGCAGGGTATCATCGATTTGTTCATTATCCGGATTAATTTCATGCAGTGCATCTCCCGCAGTAACGGCATCTTCTGAATCAGCAGAATTAAATCTTTGCTGGTAGTAAAAAGAGGAAATATTGGATAAATTCTTAAAATCATGTTGTTGCGAAATGCTTACCAGATAAGGTTTTTGGCCATTGATGTCAGCAAATTCGATATGGCCAGAGGCAAAACAATTACCTGTAAGGGCTTTCATCAGGGTTGTTTTCCCACTCCCTGAATTTCCAACAATTGCCAGCATTTGTCCTCTTTCTACCACAAAAGAAATCCCCTTCAGCACAGGTTTCCCCGATAGATGAACTGAGAGATTATTTACCTGCAAAAGGGGGGACGCTGTCATAATTTTTTCAATTAGGCCTCCACCTGTTTCGATTCAAAAGCTTCAATCGCGGCTTTATTACTGATCAGGTAATCGATATCATCGTACCCATTGAGCAAACAGGTTTTCTTATAATGGTTGATGTCAAATACTTCCCGTGCACCGGTAGCATCGATGGTAATAGTTTGGTTTTCTACATCTATAGAAATTGTTGCATCGCTCCCTAACGCAAATAAGCCGGCCAAAAATTCGTCACTTACTTTAACAGGTAATACACCATTATTCAGGGCATTGTTTTTAAAAATATCTGCGAAAAAACTTGACACCACTGCCTTGAAGCCATAATCCTGTAATGCCCATGCAGCATGTTCTCTGGAAGAACCGCACCCGAAATTTTTACCGGCTACCAGTACATCTCCGCTGTAAGTATCCTGGTTTAGAACAAAATCGGCTTTGGGTTTTGTTTCGTCATTGTTTTCATAACGCCAGTCGCGAAATAAGTTTTTCCCAAATCCATCACGCGTTGTAGCTTTCAGAAATCTTGCAGGAATAATCTGATCCGTATCTACATTTTCCATATGCAAGGGAACAAAACGGCTGTTTATTTTTTTTAATGGTGTCATACCTGCCCTTTTCAGGGGATTTATTTTTTATTGGTAATGATTTCTGGTCATTGGCTTATTCAACATCAGTTACAAACTGGCGGAAAGCAGCTCTCTCACATCGGTGACTACCCCGGTAATTGCAGCGGCAGCGGCAGTTAAGGGGCTTGCCAATAAAGTTCTGGCTCCGGCACCCTGCCTTCCTTCAAAATTTCTATTGCTGGTACTGATACAGTATTCTCCTGCGGGTATTTTGTCTTCGTTCATTCCCAGGCATGCACTGCATCCTGCCTGTCTTATCTCAAAACCTGCTTCCTTAAATACTTTATCGATGCCTTCTTTTTGGACCTGCTTGGCTACCTGTTGCGAGCCCGGCACAATCATCACCTGAACAGATTCGTGCTTTTTTCTCCCTTTCACCAGTTCAGCCACCAGGCGCAGGTCTTCAATTCTTGAATTGGTGCAGCTGCCGATAAACACATGCTGTACGGGCATTCCAAGCAATTGTTTACCTGAATCCAAGCCCATATACGCCAATGCCTTGACAATATTTTTTCTTTCTCCTTCATCGGTAATGGACTCGGCCACGGGAATGTATCCATTGATGGCAATACCCAAACCCGGATTGGTTCCGTAGGTAATCATCGGTTCAATATCTGCAGCATTGATATTGATTTCTGCATCAAATACCGCATCTGCATCGGTGTACAATTCTTTCCACTCGGCAATTTTTTTATCCCATTGTTCACCGCTTGGAGCAAACTGGCGTCCTTTGATATAGGCGAAAGTAATTTCATCGGGTGCAATCATACCGCCTCTTGCGCCCATTTCAATACTCATGTTACAAATGGTCATCCTTGCCTCCATCGACAAAGCGCGGATTGCCGATCCTGCATATTCAACAAAATAACCCGTTGCCCCGCTTGCAGTAATTTTTGAAATGATGTAAAGAATGATGTCTTTGGAAAGAACACCGTTCTGTAACGCTCCTTCAATATTGATGCGCATTACTTTTGGCCGGGTTTGCAATAAGCACTGCGATGCAAAAACCATTTCCACTTCACTGGTCCCGATACCAAAAGCAACTGCCCCAAAAGCGCCATGTGTGGAAGTGTGGCTATCACCGCAAACTATCGTCATTCCAGGCTGTGTAATACCCAGTTCGGGTCCTATTACATGTACGATTCCCTGAAACGGGTGGCCTAATCCATACAATTCTATCTGGTGCTTCTTACAATTCTCTATTAATTGCTGTACCTGTATCCTGGAGAGCTCATCTTTGATGGGAAGGTGCTGGTTCAGCGTAGGCACATTGTGATCTGCTGTTGCTACCACCTGTTGCGGACGAAAAACCTTCAATCCTCTTTTTTCAATACCGTTGAATGCCTGTGGACTGGTTACTTCATGTATAAAGTGTTTGTCGATGTACAATACCGATGGGCCATCTTCAATTTTTTGTACTACATGTTTGTCCCAGATTTTATCGAATAATGTCTTTGCCATACAATTTAAATTAAGCGTGGTGCAGACGCACCACGCTACTCAAACTAAAACTATACTGATGAGAAAATCCTAACTGATGACCAGCTGTGGTTTGAATTCCTTAGCCAGTTGCTGTAAATCCTCCTCCTCTATTTCTTTCTTAACATCTGCTACCTGCAGAAACTTTTCATATAAAGCGTCTATATCGTCGCGTGTAAATTCGTACCCGATTTTTCTGAAACGGTGTGCCAATGCGCTTCTGCCGCTGCGTGCGGTTAATACAATTTTGCTTCCTTCTGCCCCAACTTCATCCGGGTTAATGATTTCATAGGTCAATGAGTCTTTTAAAAAACCATCCTGGTGAATACCGGAAGAATGTGAAAATGCATTGGCACCAACAATGGCTTTGTTCACCTGTACCGGTACCCGCATAATTTCTGAAACCTCGCGACTAATCGGGTTCAGCATTTGTGTTTGGATATTGGTAAACAGGCCCAGGTCTTTTTTATGTTGTTTTATCACCATCACCACTTCTTCCAGAGAAGTATTTCCTGCTCTTTCACCCAAACCATTAATGGTACATTCGATTTGCCTTGCCCCGGCAATCACGCCTGCAATGGAATTAGCTGTAGCCATTCCTAAATCATTGTGGCAATGACAGGAAATAACTGCTTTATGAATATTGGGTACATTATTTTTTAAATAGGCAATTTTTTCGCCGTACTGGTGCGGTAAACAATACCCGGTGGTATCAGGGATATTCACAGTTGTGGCACCTGCTTTAATCACGGCTTCAATTACCCTTGCCAGGTAATCATTATCTGTTCTGCCCGCGTCTTCTGCATAAAACTCGATGTCATCGGTATATTTTGAAGCCCATTTTACCGCTTGTACAGCCCTGCCAAGGATCTCTTCACGGGTAGCATTGAATTTGGCTTTGATATGGTAATCGGATGTACCGATGCCTGTATGAATTCGTGCACGCTTAGCACCCCGCAAAGCTTCTCCCGCAGCTTCAATATCTTTTTGAACAGCACGGCTTAGTCCGCATACTGTTGCATTCCGGATGGCTTTGGAAATCTGGGCTACAGATTCAAAATCGCCCGGACTGGAAATGGGAAAGCCTGCTTCAATAATATCAACCCCCAATGCTTCCAGTTTAAGTGCCAGCTCCAGCTTTTCTCTGGTATTCAGTTTACAACCCGGCACTTGTTCGCCATCGCGCAAAGTAGTGTCAAATATGAAAACCTGCTGATCCATTATTTTTTACTTCGTTAAGTTAATTGAAAAGACAGGCTATTTATTTTTGTTATCGATTGCCTTTAATAACAAAAGATAGCCTGCCATTTTCGAATATAAACCTGAATCAGACAGGGAAAAGTTCAAAATTGGGGTTATTTTACACTCCATAAACCAGGCAAAAATGATTGAAACCTTTGCCTGTATTGGATTCCGGTATAAATAAATTACGATGCCCAACCGTTCGACCGATAGCTTGTTTCAATTGATCCAATCCCTGGAAAAGTCTGAAAAACGCAATTTTAAACTCTATATCAACCGTAATTCAGGTTCGGGAGACCTGAAAATCATACAGTTATTCGATGCATTGGACAAAATGCGGGAATACGATGAAGAACAGTTGTTAGTTAAAAATCCCAGCCTGCTCAAACAGCAGTTATCAAACCTGAAAGCACATTTGTACAGGGAAATTTTAACGAGCCTGCGCTTATTGAACCAGGATAACCATATCGACCTTCAGCTGCACGAACAGTTGGATTTTGCCCGCCTGCTCTACAACAAAGGCCTTTACCTGCAGAGTTTGAAAATTCTGGATAAAGTAAAAGAACTGGCAAAAAACCACAACCAGGTTACTTATATTTTGCAAGTGCTGTTCCTCGAAAAAAAAATCGAAGCACTGCATATTACAAGAAGTATGCAGGACAGGGCCGAGAAACTGA
>JBDKLG010000194.1:0-23422 GCA_039795695.1 Bacteroidota bacterium | reverse complement strand
CTGTACCCGAAATTATCAATCGAGCGTGGGCTATTGTTCAAAACAAAACAATCAAGGTCGCCGTCGTGGTCATAATCAAAAAAAATGGCTTGTGTAGATGCCCCTTTATCGTCCAAACCATAGGCTTTGGCTTCTTCTGTAAAAGTTCCGTCCTGTTGGTTAATGTACAATTCATTTGCCTTATCGTCGCCCGGAACGATGCCCGCATTACAAACATAGATA
The DNA here is from genome assembly GCA_039795695.1 of Bacteroidota bacterium. Classification (GTDB taxonomy): domain Bacteria; phylum Bacteroidota; class Bacteroidia; order Chitinophagales; family Chitinophagaceae; genus Sediminibacterium. The sequence continues at coordinate 23,200 of JBDKLG010000194.1, read as the reverse complement.
TCAAGCCACCCGTCTCCATTGATATCAACCATGCTTACGCCGGTATGCCAATGATGGGTGCTGGTAATTTTTGCCGCGACAGTGATATCTTCAAACCGGAGTTTTCCCTTGTTCAGGTACAATTTATTGTCGCCCTGGTTTGAGCTAAAAAAAATATCCGGCATTCCATCCTTATTGATATCGCCAATAGCTACTCCGCCTCCATTGTAAAAATTATGGTAATTGAGTATGCTCATTGCTTTTGAGTCGGTTACATTATTGGCAAAGCTGATACCTGTTTGATCAGGTGTTAGTAAGCTAAACAGGGGCAGTTCATCCGGATTATTTACAGCATTGGAACAGGAAAAAAGCAAGGTGGGTAAAACCAGTACTAACAATAGATTTTCACTAATTCTCCTGCACATAATTGGCCGTTTCCGGATCGATGATTGATGCAGCAAATTAGGGCTTTTGGCAAAGGATTCAAAATGTGGATACAGGTATTCATGCCCTTTTCCGGTTTCTTTTTTTAAGTAAATTTTAGCCATTTTTTACCGATAAGAATTACACCGCAGTTCTGCCAATTTGTTTACTTTGCGGAATTGAATTACTGTTCTATATGAAGAAGTTGATTTATTTCCTGGTTAGCTTGTTTGCTTTATTGCTGTTCTGCGTTTTCCTGTTTATTCCCGCTAAAATTGAGTTTTCTACTATAGTTGTTATGCCTACGGCAGAAAATGGCACCCAACGCTTCGTGTCGGACCCCGCACAGTGGCATAAATGGTGGCCCGTGGATAGTACGGTTAAAAATGATTCCGGCCATTTCCGGTGGATGGGTGCGGCTTATTCGATTCAGGAACAGCAGTATAAGTCTGCAACCATTGCTATTTCCTTTAACAACAATCATTACAGCAGTCAATTAATACTGATTCCTTTGCAGAAAGATTCTACCATTGTTCAATGGAAGAGTTCACTAAATGCAGGATTGAACCCCTTCAAAAGAATCAGGGGGTACCAGGATGCCCGGCAGCTTAAATCCGGCATGACGGCTGTTTTAAAGCAATTGCAGTTATTTCTCTCAAAAACAGAGCATATTTATGGGATTCCCATTGAAAGAACAGGCACTCCGGACACTATATTGGTTTCTGCAAAAGCCCGGCTTGCAGAAAAGCCCGGCACTGCCCGCATTTATGCCATGATACAGCAACTGCAGGGTTTTGCGAATAAGCAGGGTGCCAAGCAAACAGGCATTCCCATTTATAATATTACCAAAACAGAAAATGGCCAATACCAGTTAATGTGTGCACTTCCCATTGATCGAAAATTAGACAATGCAGCGCCATTCACCATTCGTGAAATGGTTAAGGGTGCATTTATGAAAACAGAAGTAGTGGGAGGTGAGCAGCGCATAGAAGCTGCCATGGCAAGTATGAACCAGTATTTTATCGATTTTCAAAAAGTGGCAATGGCCATTCCCTTCATCATGCCGGTTACCGACCGCTTATATCAACCCGACACAAGTAAATGGATAACGCGGTTATATTATCCCGTGTATTGATCAATGCTTATTTTTTTGCTGGTGCAACTGCCCTGAATTGAATGATTCTGGCACTATCGTTGTTTTGCGCCAGCACAAAAGCTTCCTGTTGATTGATGTTGATCTTTTTAATATGCCTTGTTTCGCCCTTTAACTGAAGCCCATTGATATTGGCTGCTTCAAACTGCCCCTTCCCTTTGTTAATCAATAGGGTGCCAAAATCAGCATCATATCTTCCCATCTGGATATTGTTGTTGTAATAATTACCTACCATTAAAATATCGGGAAGTTTATCCTGGTTGGCATCCACTACTACCGCATCTCTGAATGAGCTCAGCTGGGCCTGCCAGGGTAAGGCCATCGTAGTAAACTGCATATTTCCATTGTTGAGCAACACTGCATTGGAAAAAAAATCTGCAGTAAATTTTATTGCTTTCGTTAATTTTTCTGTTTCGAAAAGATCGGTGAGGCCTGCTTTGGCAAAATCTCCCGCATACAGGAATTTTTTCTTTATAAGGGGTATTTGTTTTTGCAATTCGTCTTTGTTGGCAAAAGGTATCTCTCTTCCATTCAGGTAGTAGGTAATTATCTGCTCTTTTTTTCCATTGTTATCAAAGTCATTGTAATACATACTCACGGGTTCTTTGGCATTGGCTTTCAGCCTGCTGTTGCATCCGAGATTACCGGCAATCAAATCAATGTCTCCGTCATTATCAATATCAAGCGGCAGAATAAAATTCCACCATCCTTTTTTATCGGTAAGCTTTTTCTTCTCGAATTTGCCCTTTGTAAAAATATAGGCATCAATACCATTCCATTCTGTACAAATGAGCAGGTCTTTTTTGCCGTCTTTGTTGATGTCGAACCAAAGAGCCTGGGTAATCATTCCCTCATCCAATATTCCCCTGGCATAGGTTTCGGTTACGTCTTTAAAATGGGCTTTGCCATCATTCAGCAGCAGATAGGATCTTGGGCTGAGCCCATATTCCCATGGAACAGATCTTCCGCTTATGAACAGGTCCATGGCACCATCGCCATTGAAATCGTTGGCCACAATGCTTGATGCATTTACAAACAGGTTATTAAATGCGCCTGCCTGTTTTGTCAAAATTCCTTTTCCATTATTGAGGTAAACCCTGGGTGCCAGGTGCGGATCGGGGCCAAAAAATTCATTGCCTCCGCTGGCCACTACCAAATCAGGAAAACCATCATTGTTTAGATCTGTCCAGTTGGCATCAATGTCTTCAAAACTGCTGTCGGCAACCAATGCAGCTTGTAGCGATGCAATAAATTTGCCATTTCCCTGCTGAACAAATAAACCGCTTTTTCTGTCTTTTGAACTGCCGATAAAAATATCATCCAGGCCATCCCCATTGATGTCTCCTACTGCCAATGCCGGGCCCTCTGTTGACAGCATATGTGGCATCAATGCTTCTCTGTCAAATTCGGGAAAGGGGTTTTCCTCATGTTTGTATTTCAACCCCGTTTTAGTGGTGATATCGTCCATCGGCGCGGTTGTTTCCGGCCAATGCCCTGCAACAATCTTAAAATCAAAAATGGGCAGTCCCTGGGTATAGGTGAATTCATTTTTCCCTTTGTTGATGCGGATTCTTTGAAAGGTTCTGTCGGGCCATAGTAAAAATGCAGCATCAATTTTAGTATTTTCCAAGCCAATATGTATCGGGCCTTCCATGCTTGACTGGAACCCTCTTACCGGGCTTTTCTCATAAGTTCGGATGCCCCCATTGGCAAACAGGACTATTTTTGCCCCTATGGCATTTCGGTTATTGCTGCTTCCCTTTAACTGAACAGAGGCGAATGCTTTCTGTTGTTTTTGATCGTTGCTTTTGTTTTGATAAAGCATGGCTGCTTCGTCAATATTGTTCACCACAATATCGAGGTCGCCATCGTTATCAAAATCAGCATATACCGCACCGTTGGAATAAGTAGGTTTGTCATTTTCTATCGCATCCGCCAGGTCTTCAAACTGAAGGCTGCCCTTGTTTTTATATAATTTATTCGGGATTTTTATTTCAGGAAATTTATTCACCAGTTCCATGTCTTTCTCATCGAATTTATTTTCGGCAATTTTTGCCTGCATGGCCTGATCTGAAATAAAATTCACATAGTCCATGTCATTCATTCGCTTGGGAATGCCATTGGAAATAAACAGGTCTTTCAAACCATCATTGTCCATATCCATCCACAAAGAGGCCCAGCTCCAGTCGGTTGCATAAATACCGGCATACAGTCCAACTTCACTAAACATACCATTTCGTCTGTTGTATTGGAGATTGTTTCTGGTGTACTGGTGATTATAGCCGGCTGCTATTTTATAATGAAAAATATCCCATTCATCTTCTCCCAGCGAACGTTTGAGTATATAGGGGTCGGAAGGAAGCATGTCCATGGAGATGATTTCAGGAAATCCGTCATTGTTCACATCTGCCACATCTACCCCCATTGAGAACTGGCTGGTATGCATGAGGTGGTTATTGATTTCTTCTTTAAATGTTCCGTTCTGCTGATTGATGTACAGATAATCGTTTTCATGAAAATCATTTCCCACATATATATCCGGGTAGCCATCCAGGTTGATATCGGCAAAAACGACACCCAAACCATAGCTGATGGAAGAACTGTTTATACCGGAAAGTTTTGTTACATCTGTAAAACGGTTGTTGCCATCATTGCGGTAAATTCTGTCGCCCGATAGTGCATCATAGGTTCCTATAAAATTTTTGCGTTCAGAGAAAACGCCGTTCCGGTGTACGGAATGATTCAGCAGAAATACATCCAGGTCGCCATCCAGGTCATAATCGGCAAAAACCGCCTGTGTGCTGAATCCTGAGAAATCGAGCCCATAGGCTTTTGCTTCATCTTCATAATAAGGGATCCCTTCTTTATTGATGCCCTTACAAATCAGCAACTGGTTACGGCCATGCAGGGTTTCATATTCTCCCACCCTGCAAATATAAATGTCCAACAGGCCGTCGTTATTGATGTCTACTACCGATACGCCGGTTGACCACGCCCCATCCTGCGGAATTTTGGCAGTTTTGGTTACATCGGTAAACTGCAGGTTGCCTTTGTTTAAAAAAAGTTTGTTGTCAGACTGGTTGGCACTCATGAAAAGATCCATCAATCCGTCGTTGTTGAAATCTCCTGCACCAATGCCTGCGCCATTGTAGAAATACATGTATTTAAACATGTTGAATTCTTTTGTGGGAGTAAGTTTATTGGAAAAAAGCAAGCCTGTTCTACTGCTGTCGAGAATTTCAAAAGCTGCTGCCTGTTTTGTCGGGGTTGATTTACACGAATAAATAAAACAAGTGCCCAATAACAAATATAAGATTCCTGTTAAACGCATAATGGGTTCTTAAGTATTAGGGCCTGGGGTTAGCGGTATTTTTTCGAATAGAAAACATGACAGGAAACAGGTCATTTCTGAGGAAAAGAAGGTAGCGGTTATTAGCGGATTTGATCTCTTTAATATCCCTTACCTGTCCGTCCAGTTCAACGCCTGATTCAAATTTGTTCAGCAAAGCAAACCGGTTATTTCCTTTATTCAACAGAACGGCTCCTACGCTTGCATCCAGCCGCTCCAGCTGTGGCAGAAAGCCGTATTCGTTGCCACCTATTACCAAATCTCCCATTCCGTCGTTATTGAGGTCTGCAATATGAATGGCATTCACTGATGACCATTGTATTTCCATGGGAAGTTTTTGCAGTTGAAATTGATCTGTTCCGGTATTAATGGCGATAATAGAAGCACTATAGGTAAAAGATTTTATTTTACAGGATTTAATCATTTCTTCGGAAAACAGTTCCTGTATGGGCTTATCTGCATAATTCATGTGCTTCAGGTTCTTTTTCTTCAGCGAAGGGATCTGGTCTTCCATTTCATGCTTCATAAAAAAAGGCATATCCCTACCATTGATGGTAGTGGTAATGATTCTATCACTTGAATGATTCTGGTCAAAATCATTGATCCATAGTTTAACCGGGTGTTTTGCATCGGGGCGCAGTACAAAATTTTCGCCTATATTTCCCAATACCAGGTCTTTTTTGCCATCACCATTTATGTCTGCCACTTCAATGGTCTGCCACCAGCCATACATTTCTGACAGATTGGTTTTCCGTTCCACAAAGCGCCCTTTTTCATAAGAGAATATCCTGGGGGCCATCCATTCGCCTACGATGATCAATTCCTTTTTGCTGTCGCCCATAATATCCGCAAAAGCTGCGCCGGTAACCATTCCAATATTGGCGATATCCTGGTTAGTTGTTTTGCCGATATCAATAAAATGTCCTTTGCCGTCATTCTGCAATAAATAGCTGGCCGGATCAATACCATAGTTGCGCGGTTCAGATCTTCCGCCAATAAACAAATCCGGGAACCCGTCTCCATTAAAATCATCGCTTACTGCTACAGAAATATTCATGCCTGTATTGGGAAAAGCATAAGCATCTATCTCAAAATTACCCTTGCCGTCATTTTTAAATAAACGCAGTTGCATCTGGCGGCTGTCGGGCTTGTTATTGTTTCCTCCCGGGCAAATCAGTAAGTCCAGGTCGCCATCCTTGTCGTAGTCAAAAAACAATACAGCAACATCTTCAAAATCACCGAACTGCTGAAATCCTTTCTGTACCTTCTTTTCAAAGCCTCCGGCTTTTGTTTGTATATAAAGTTGTCCCGGGTTACCTGCTGTTCCGCCAATAAACAGGTCTTCCAGTCCGTCATTATTCACATCACCCACGGCCGCTTTTGGACCTTCTCTGGAAGTCATTTTGGGTAGGTTACGTTCATAATAGAAATCGATATTATTGTCTTCGCGGTGTTTTTCAAAAATTGATTTTACGGAATCGAGCAGTGGGGAAACTGTATGCTTCGCAAATAAGTAGTTGTCTTTAACCGTATTGGTCTGTTTGATCAAGTGCAGGGTATCCATGGCAGGCTGGATGAATTTTGTGACAGACAAGTCCGGCCACATTACCTGCATGGAATCAATTTTATTAATTTTCCCAAGGCCGATCACCAGTTTGTAATCCATGGATGACTGAAAGCCCCTGCTGGGTATCTGCTCCCGGGTAATCAGTTCTTTGCCTGCGTAGATGGTTATTTTGCTTCCGATGGCAAACCTGTTTTTTTCCGTGCCCGTTAACTGAAGGGAGATAGAATGGTTTTTGTTGATTTCCCTGCTATTGTTTTTGTAAACAAAAGAAGGCTGGTTTTCGTTGTTTACAACCAGGTCCAGGTCTCCATCATTGTCAAGATCGCCATAGGCGGCGCCGTTTGAGAAAGTAGGCTGTTTAAAACCCCAGGCTGCTGCCATATCAATAAAACGCAGGTCTTTCTGGTTATGATAGGCTTTGTTTAAGAGGGGGGTTTGCGGAATATGTTTTAATACTTCATCTACATTCTGTTTCTTACCTGTTAAGACCATTTTCTGTATTACATCGTTGGCAAAAAATTCAATAAAATCAAGATCGGTAACATCTCTGTTTACGCCGTTGCATACATAGATATCATTGTAGCCATCGTTGTCCATATCGAACATAAGGGCGCCCCAGCTCCAGTCGGTTGCATTTACCCCACTATAATTGGCTATCTCTTTGAATTTTCCTGTTTTATCGTTGATTTGCAGGCAATTTTTTACGTACTGGTAATAAAACCCTGCGGCCAGTTTGCTGTTGAACAAATCGATATTATCAAATGCCCCGGTGGTTTTTAAACGGTAATCGATATCGGGCAACATATCTGTATTAAAAATATCGGGAGACCCGTCGTTGTTCATATCGGCCAGGTCAGAGCCCATGGAGGAGAAACTGGTATGTTTGAAGCGGTTCTCAAACTCGTCGGCAAATTTTCCGTTCTGTTGGTTTACATAGAGATAATCCCTTTCATAAGAATCATTGGAAACATAGATATCCGGATAGCCGTCGTTATTAATATCTCCGACGGAGATACCCAGGCCAAAACTTATCAGGCTGCTATGAATACCTGATTCTTTGGTTACTTCATGATAATACCCGTTGTCGTTTCTGAACAAATGGCTTCCTCCGCCTTTTAAGAATTCTCCCACCTTCCACTCATTTTCAGGAAGGTCGCGCCGGTTATTGAACCCGAGCTGGTTTACAGGAATGGGACTGTTATTGATCATGAAACAGTCCAGATCTCCATCCAGGTCATAATCGAAGAAGGACACCTGCGTTGAGTACCCTTTTTGATCAAGGCCGTAAGCGGCGGCTGATTCAGTAAAAGTAAGGTCATGGTTATTGATGTATAATTTATTGCGCCTGTTTCCGGTTGACATATGGCCGGAATTACAAACATAGATATCCAACCAGCCGTCGTTATTGATATCGGCAAAAACTACGCCTGTGCTCCACATACTGTCCTGTCTGAATCCTCCTTTTGTGGTAATATCTTCAAACTTAAAATGGCCTTTATTCAGGTAGAGTTTGTTTTCACCCATATTGGATGTAAGAAATACATCAGCCAGTCCATCGTTATTGATATCGCCCAAAGCCACGCCGCCGCCGTTATAAAAATTCCGGAAAAGAAAACTGTTTTCCAAACGACCGTCTTCTACATCATTCCTGAAATTGATTCCGGTACTATCCATCAGTTCAAATAATGCGGGGGCTTCTGTTTTGTTTTTACATGACTGCAGAAAGAACAGCAGTAGCAGGGTACCCAAAAAGAAAGAATGCTTCATCACAGATCTGTTAATTATAAGGCTTAAAAGCGGTGCTAAAGTTATTGAATAATTGCGAAACCATTTTTTAAACCCGGGCTTAAGAAAACCCGAAAGCCTTGCAGGATGGGTGTTACAGGTGGTGCAAAAAAAGAGAGAGGCCAATTGGCCTCTCTCTTAATAAACATCAAAACCGAAATTAATAGCCTGGATTCTGCTTCAGGTTTGGATTTGCAGCCAATGCCTGATTAGGAATAGGGTATAATAAATTCTTAGGATCGTCAGTAGGTTTATACTGCCATGGTTTCAGGAATACACCGAAACGCTCAAGGTCAGTTCTCCTGTGGCTTTCCCAGTAAAGTTCACGACCTCTTTCTGCCAGTAAAGTACCCGGGTCTTCCACATTATTGGGGTTAACCAATACAATTGATGACATAGGAGCAGCTCCACGTGCAGTTCTCAATGCATTTACCATTGTTAAAGCGCCGGCCAAATCATTGGTTCTGGCTTTTGCTTCAGCAACCATCAATACCACATCAGAATAGCGGAAGATCATCAGGTCATTTCCTGCAGGTCCACCACCATACTGGGTATAGTCGGGTACATATTTAACAACGCGAATACCGGTAACTTCCAGGTTTCCGCCTGTTTCAATCATATTGGCAGCGATTGTTTTATCATATGCCAAAGGATTTCCTTTTCTGTCTTTCAAAGCCACTCCGGCTTCGTTGTACTGCTGGTTTACCAGGAAACCAGGGTTGATACCGGAAATTGTTTTTGAATTGTTGTAGTTACGTCCGCCCAATCTTGGGTCAAGCAAAGTATCTGCAGGGCCATAAGCCGTTGCACCACCTGTTGTATTGAAGGATGCATAGAAATCTCCGATAGTAGAGAAACCATTCCATCCTGCATTAGGATTGCTGGGAGTATAAGAGTTATAGTGTAAAGTCATGTTCCAGCGACCACCGATTCCTGAGTTACCAGCTCCAACACCTGCAGTGTTATTGTAGCGGAAGATGGCTTCTTTTGAATTGTCGTTGGTTGGATTGAAATTATCGAAGTAGTTGGCATTGTAACCATATTTACCACTATTGATGATGGCATTACCTAAAGTAACTACCTGGGCCATATCGGCAGCATCAAAAGTTGGTGCAGCCCTGTTAGCCCATGTACCTTTTTGTAAATAGCATTTCATCAGCAATACTCTTGCCGCATCCGGATTAGCCAGGTTGCTTCCGTTAGATGCAGGCAGGTTTGGTAAGATAGCTGTTAATTCGCTGATGATAAAAGCAGCACCATCGGCACCTGATTTTACGGTTGGAGCCAGAAGCAGGTTATCACCCGGATTTCTGATAGGATACTGTCCATACAGATCAAGCAGGTAATACAAAGCCAATGCTCTTAAAAATCTTGCTTCAGCACCCTGACCAGCAGTAGGATTGAATCCTAATACGTTGGTGGCATCGAAGTTGATTTTGTTCAAAGCATTGAATACATTCAAGACCTGACCATGGTCGGCATTCCAGGTATGGTTATGTACCACTCTCCATACACCGTTATCGTCCCAGTCGCCACCTCTTGTAGGAACCAGTGACTCATCGGAAGAGTTTTCCATCAGAGAGAACACAAGGTCCTGAGCGGTTAAAGGGCCACCGATATCATTGTAAGCAGCTTGTAACAACAGACCGGTACCCGTAGCTCCCAATGAGGAAGAAACCTGGGCATTGGTAAGCGTGCTGTTAAGCCCCTCATCCAATTTTGTACAACCCGTCATTGCAAGAACCGCAACGAATGGGATTGCCAGCTTTTTTATTGATTTAAAAGATTTCATACGTTATTTTTTTGATGTTTATTATAAATTGAAATTAAATCCAAAAGTAATTACACGCTGAGTAGGATAAGGTACATACTCGATAGACCTTGAAGGGTATGAGTTAGCACTCTTGTCGATATTAACCTCTGGGTCAAATCCTGTAAACTTGGTAATTACGAACAGGTTAGATCCAGTCACAAACAAACTCATGTTCTTGATGTACTTTCCAGTACTTGGGAAATTGTAACGGGCTGTCAGATTTCTCAATTTAAAGTAATCTCCTTTTTCCAGGAATCTTGTTGAAGCACCTACACCGCTTGATGGTTTTTCAGGAGAGTTGTAAACTGCCTGGTCGATGTTTCTTCCCTGAAGAATACCTGCGATATTGGTTACAGAAGTAGCGGTATTGTTATAAATCAGGAATCCGAATGCACCACCCATATTCATGCTGAAAGAGAATCTTTTCACACGAACGGTAGTTCCGAAACCAATCATGGAATGTGGGTTTGGATCACCTGCAAAACCAGGTGTTCCGCCAATCTGCTGATTTCCTGAAGCATCAAAACCGTTGAAAGGTTTCAGGTAGTAAACGTTAACGGGCTGGTTATTGGTAATAACCTGTGCCAGTGTTCCTGATACACCCTGACCGTTAATTTGACCGGTGTTAACCTGCAAATCAAGTCCTGTGTTAGGATCCTTAAAGTTTTTAACGTTGTTCTTATTGTATGCGTAGTTGAAATTGATATCCCAGCCAAGGTTTGTTTTATCAATCAGTGTAGCGCCTAAAGACAATTCAAATCCTGAGTTGATCAGGTTAGCAGGCAGGTTCACGAAAGTGATAGAAGAAGGAGCCGGCTGAATCGCACTTGTTTGGAATAATACGTCGGTTGTATTCTTGTCGTAATAATCCAAAGAACCGTAGAACTTACCATTTTTCGTAGAGAAGTCTAAACCTACGTTAAATGATTTTGTTTTTTCCCATTTCAGATCGGGGTTACCGTTTACAACCTGCGGAGCAGTATTGTAAGAAGTTAAACCAAACTGCTCCTGAGAGGAACCGGCAGGATATTCCTGGTTACCCACGATACCGTATGAAGCGCGGAATGCAAGACTGCTGAAGGTTTTGTTGTTCTTCATGAAGCTTTCATTGCTAAGCACCCATCTCAGACCCGCAGAAGGGAAATAACCATACTTGTTGTTTGCACCGAATTTACTTGAACCATCAGCACGCATGGTTGCTGTTAACAACAATTTGTCTTTGTAGTTTAAGGTAGCACGGCCAAAATAGGACTGCAATTCAGCAGTTGGGTTTGCATAAGAAAAGAAAGGATTCTGTGTTTTTGCATTCTGCATGATATTGGTGTAAGGAATAGAAATCCTTGCATTATAATCCAGGTTGGTATTGAAACCATTTGCAGTTACACCGTTTCCGGAATAATTGGTCTTATAATATTCATAACCTGCCAGGGCTTCAATTGAAACCGACTTAGACAGGTTGCTGCGGTAATTAAGTGTGTGTGTGATGGTTTGAGAATTCAACAGGGCATTGGAAATACCTGCAGAACCTAAGCCTGATACACCAGGGATACCTGGTAACCATCCTTCGATGTTCATATTTCTGTTACCTCTTCCATGGTTAATACCAAATAAGAGTTTGTACTCTAAATTATCAGTAAGCTTATAAGAAGCAGAAATATTTCCTAAGAAAGAGAATACACTACTGATATCAGAGTAAGCATCATTGAATGCAAGGGGATTACCTGAACCGTTGGTGGGGAAATTATATCCGCCGCCGGCTTTCGTCAGGGAAACAGTTGGGTTCCAGCTCAGCGCAGAAGAAATGATGTTACCTGTAGAACCGGCAGTATTGGATACGCTGGTCAGGGTTTCTGCATAGTTACCGGTGATCAAACTAAAATCAAGGGTTAATTTCTTATCGAGGAACTTATAGTTACCACCAATCGTTGCCAGGTATTTATCTAAAGCTGATTTTTTGATGAATCCTTTATTGCTTGAAGCGAGGAAAGATGCACGGAAACGACCTACCTCATTACCACCGCTGAAAGCAACGCTGTAGTTCTGAGAAAAAGCATTCTGTGTGATGGCTTTTAAAGCGTCTTCGCTCTGTCCACCATTATTAGTAGCAGCAGAACCATATTTGGTTAATGCAGTTTTGTACTCGTCGGCATTCAATACTTTAAATCTTCTCATGAAACCGGCGTTCACACCAAAATTGGCACCAACTTCGATTTTCACTGGGCCTGCAGTAGCTTTTTTGGTAGTAATAACGATTACACCGTTAGAACCTCTTGCTCCATATATAGCAGCAGAGGATGCATCTTTCAATACGTCAATCTGTGCGATAGAGTTTGGATCAATAAATAATAAGGGGTTGGAGCTTGGGGTAGATCCGAATGCGTTACCCATATCAGGTCTTGCACTGGCACCGTCCAAAGGAACTCCGTCTACAACATACAGTGGGTTGTTACTTGCACGGATAGATGAATTACCCCTGATTTTGATGGTTGTTGCAGCACCTGGCTGACCGCTGGTATTGGTAACTTCCAAACCGGCAACCTTGTTCTGTAATAACTGATCGGGGGCAACTACTGCACCACCACTGTTAAAGTTTTTAGAGGTTACTGTAACAACAGAACCCGTCAAATCTTTTTTACGTGCGGTACCGTAACCGATAACAACGATTTCATTCAGCTGGTCGTTGGTAGCTTTCAAAGAAACATCCACGGATGCTTTGTTTTGAATGCTAACTTCTACATTGGTATAGCCAACGGTAGAAATTACCAGCGTAGTGGTAGCTGATGGTACAGACAGTTTGAAAGTACCATCGGTACCTGTAGAGGTACCTACCTTGGATCCTTTCGCAACTACTGAAGCACCAACCATCGGAGAACCGTCTTTCGAATCGGTTACCTTACCTGAAATGGTTTTGTTTTGGGCTTGCGTGGAGATTACAAACAAGCAAGCAAATAAACCCACAAGCGTGGGCCTGACAAGCTTCGAAAACTTCATAAATGGCAGTTTATTGGTTATTAAACGTGTACAAAATACACATTTTTGTTACTAAAAAAAATTTTCCTTTATTTTTTACTTTTTTTTATTCAAAATCGCTTTCACTTCCATCGCACAAACCATCTGTCGGAAATAGACCATCGGTTCCTCCCATTCGTTGCATCAGCTGGCAATTTTCTTTTGGGCTATTTCAAGCTAAATGTAGCAGGAATAAGGGATTCAAATCAATAACACAATACAAATTAAATGCCGCAAACGTTTGCGAAATGCTTTGTTGGGGAAAAAAACAGTCCTGAAATCAGGGCATTTATAAAGAAAAAAACTGCTTGTAGAGTAATAACGACAATTTGGCCATTGCGGCAGTGGCTTTATCGGCATCTTCCAGCTGTTTGGAAAGGATTACCAGTACATATTTTCTCCCATCGGGCAGGAAAACAATACCGGAATCGTGGTGAACCCCTGTAATAGTGCCCGTTTTATGTGCGATCCTGAGTTCTTTGGGCAGCAATGCAGGGATTAGGGTATTGTGCCGCTGGTCGAGCAATATGCTGATCATTGCTTCCGATTCTTTTTGTCCGATGATTTTCCCCAATGCCATTTGTTCATAGATAAGCATCAAATCATAGGCTGTTACGGTATTGTTCAGGTTTTGGGCAAATGCCTTGCCATCTTCCACACCTCTTAAAATCCGGATATCTTTTGCACCCAATTCCCGCATGGATTCTGTAATATTTTTTCCGCCCAGTTTTTCCATCATCAGGTTGGTTGCCAGGTTACTGCTGTTGATGATCATCTGGTAAACCAGGTCGTGAATGCTTGCTTTTGTGCCAATCTGCTGGTAGATATCCGGATAACTGTCGTCTGCTGCATTCAGGCTATACAGGCTGCTGTCTACAATGCTTTTAAATTCATTTTTAATCACCATCAAATCGTTCAATGAAAATTTTCCGGCTGCAGCCTGCTTGTAGGCTTCAATCATTACCGGTGTTTTCATTGTACTGGCAGCATGAAAATTTTCTTTTTCATTCCACAAAACAGTTTCTCCCGATTCAAGGTTTTTGAATGCCAGCGCAAATACACCCTTTTCTTGAGCCATTACTGATTGAATCATTTGCAATACACTGTCGGCCTTCCTGTTCATTTGACAAAAAACAATGGTTTGAAAAAAAATACCTGCAAAAAAAAGAGAAGCTTTTTTCATTGGTTGATTTGGGTAAGATGTTTTTTCTTTTGGCTGTAAAAAATACGGCTGTTATTTATTTGCACTCGTTAATTCCAATAGTTCTTTCAGGTAATTGCTCCATACTGTTGGAATGGAATGTGTTCCGTGCCCATTGGTTTGATCGGTAATGGGTAAAAGAATGTACCGGCCTTTGGAAACATTTTTTATTTCTTTTTCAAGGATCCCCTGCTCTGGCGGGTTTACCTGGTCATCGGCAGAATTGACGGCAAAAAGCGGTGCTTTTATTTTAGACAGATGCGGTTGCGGATTATAATCGCGCGATGCATCAAACTGGTAGATAAAATCATTTGCATCCAGTAAGGAGAGGTATCGTTTTTCAAGATTTTCCAGCATTGTTTCGGCCAGCTCTCTGGTGGGTGCAGATTTCTGCCATTGAAGGGGGCTGCTTGTCATGAAAATCATCGAAGATATGGCACCGGTTAAACCCAATTTGGGCTGAACCGCATATTCACCGCCCTTCCATTCGGGATCCATTTTAATCAGGTCTATCGCCATTTTTCTTTGTATGCGGTTTCGGCCGGCGATGGCAACAGGTAAACTGGCAAAGGGCATGAGGGCATCCATGAAATCGGGATAGCGATAAGCCCATACCCAGGTATGCATGCCTCCCATGGAAGTTCCCATTACCATGCGCAGGTGGTTTATCTGCAGGTGCTCGGTAATCAGTTTATAATCGGCCAGTACCATATCATCATAAGTGTATTTTGGAAAACGCATATGCAGCCCATCACTTGGCTTGGCAGATTTACCGTGGCCAATTGCATCCGGAAGAATAAGGAAATATTTGGTTGCATCCAGTAACTGCCCGGGACCAAAAAGATTGCCTGCATAACGTTCGTTCAAAAAATTGGTCCCCGCCCCTGTTGTACCATGCATGATCAATACGGCATTGGTCACTTTTCCCGATGCATCTTTCTGGGGGGTACCCAAAACGGTATAATGCAGTTTCAACTCTGCCATCTTTTCACCCGAAACAAAAGAAAAATCTTTGCAGAGATAATCGGCTTCCACAGGTTTGGGATAATTGGTTTGTGCAAACAAAGCCTGTACAAAAAAAAGCATACAGCAAAAGCCTGTGTTTCTAAGGGTATTTTTGAGGTATTGGTACATGGTTGTATTTTTTTACATTTAAGTTACAAATTACCACTACTGGCCGGATAAACATAGAAATATTATGAAAGAAATGAGCATGAAAACCAGGAAACTTTTTATGTTACTGCTGGGATGCAAACCTGAAGGAAGACATACGGAGCAGCACGATATTTTTTTTGGTATTGGCACAGAACTTTCCGACCTGGTTCAGGAGATACAGGCTTTCTGGCCGGGCAATCACTCCATACATATAGACGCCTGGCGGGAAATTAACCTGGTTGACGGGTTTGCTGTGGTTGTGCAGGAAAAAAAATCTTTGCCCGATGCGCCAACAAAAGATAGCTGGCGTTTGTTTTTTATTAATCTGGGCGGCTATAAAGAAAATGAGTTTGAGGAATTTCATTATAGAATGGTTCTTGCAGCCCGCAGCAAAGCCGAAGCGATTGCAAGGGCGAAGGCAACTGCTTTTTACCGGCATACCGGCTTCAAAGGTGCCGATTCGCATATTGACGACAAATATGGGATTGATGTGGATGATTTTTACGAGGTAGCAGATTTGCTACCTAAGCGCATCAAAGAGCAATACCAGTTACTGGTTCACCCCTCCGATGCAACGATTGCAGATGCATGGGAGCTGGGTTATACCAAACTCAGCTCACTGGTAAAATAAATCACCCATTGCTTTTATTCCGCTTAGCCCATTTAACCAGTTCATACCATAATACTGAAATCATCCCAACCAGTATACTGATGCCAATCTGTTTATAACTGATTAGTTCAAAACTAAAAAAAATACGTGCGGGCTTTATCATTAAAATAACCGCACACAAAATAGCAGTTAGTCCGATTATCATTGGCACCAGTTTATTGGGATAGTTGGCAGTAGTAATAATGGAATAATAAAAAGACCGGTTTACCAATGTTAAAAAAATATTGGCGGCAATCAGGGTTAGAAAAACCATGGTTCTGGTACTGGCTTCATCATACCCCCTGTTAACCGCATACCGGTAAACAAACAGTGTTCCTACAGTAATTGCCAGGCCCTGCAATAAGCTGGTGGCCAGTTCTGTCCAATTAAAAAAAGTGGTTGCAAAGGGCCGCGGTTTTTGTAGCATGCTGTTTTTTTCTACCGGTTCATTTTCATAAATGATTGAACAGGTTGGGCCCATGATCATTTCCAGAAAAATAACATGCACCGGCGTAAAAATATTGGGATAAATCCAGCCCAATGCGAGGGGAACAAAAACAGTTAGGATAATCGGGATATGAATGGAAATAATGTACTGGATGGCTTTTTTGAGATTGGTATAAATTTTACGTCCCATTTCAACGGCATCAACCATCTTAGCCAGATCATCGTCTCTCAAAATCAGGGAAGCTGCTTTTTGGGCAAGATCCGTACCTCGTTTCCCCATTGCTATTCCTATATGTGCAGAGCGGAGTGCCGGGCCATCATTCACCCCGTCTCCTGTCATGGCCACTATTTGCCCATTTGCTTTTAAGGCGTTAATGATTTTTAGTTTTGCTTCAGGAAACATTCTGGTAAATACATTTTTCTCCATCACTGCTTTGGCCATCGTGGCCTCATTCATTTTCATTAGCTCATCACCGTTAACAGTTTTATCGGCACCTACAAACCCTATCTGTTCTGCAATCGTGTTTGTGGTTGCTGCATTATCTCCCGTTAAAATTTTTACCTGCATACCTGCTTTGTAAAATGCAGCAAAAACTTTCGCGATATTTTTCTTAGGCGGGTCATAAAATGCCAGCAGCCCTTTAAAATCGAAAACAAGGTCTTGTTGTTTGGCAGGATAATGATCCCGCTGCCCATGGGCTGTTCCTACGCCCAACACCCTGTAGCCCTGTTCTGCGAAGGCTTCCATTGCATGCATTACCTGTTGCTTCTCCGCTGTGCTAATGGAAGAGACTGCCAGCATTGCTTCGGGTGCTCCTTTGGCTGCAATAATTCTATTGCCTTCGCTGTTTTCAAACACATGGGTCATCATGGGTGGTTTACCGCTCAGCGGGTATTCATATACCATCCGGTAAGCGGGTCTTTGATCCACTGAATCAAGACTGCCATAAACCTTGTGCAGGGCAATTTCCATGGGGTCGAAGGGAATGGGTTCACTGGCCCACATGGCCGTTTCAACAAGTTCCTGCAAGCCCTCTTTTCCCCTTTCATCTGCATTGCTTATTTCTCCGGATTTTAATACAAAGAGTTTTGCCAGTGACATTTTGTTCTCTGTAATTGTGCCGGTTTTATCTGTACAGATTACTGTGGCGCTGCCCAGTGCTTCTACCGTATGCGTTTGTTTTACAATGATGCCCATTTTCAATAAACGCCAGGCCCCCAGTGCCATGAATGTGGTGAAAGCCACCGGAATTTCTTCAGGCAAAATACTCATGGCAAGTGTTAATGACTGCAATAAGCTCTCTAACCAATTATGGGTATTGAAAAAATTAATTGCCCAAACAATCAAAAAAACAACCACTCCAATAATGGCCATTTTCTTAACAAACCCGGCAATCTGCATTTGCAGAGGAGTTTTTTCTGCAGCAAGTTCCTGCATACGAAGGCCAATGTTTCCAAGTTTGGTTTGGTTGCCTATTGCAGTAACGGTACAAACAGCCAGCCCCCCTGCAACCGATGTGCCACGGTAAACAAAGGGTGTTTCGTTTTGTTCATTTTTATATACCGTGAGCGATTCACCGGTAAGGATTGATTCATTGACAGAGAAATCGTTTGCCTTTATAATTTTTCCATCGGCCGGTATGGATACGCCTTCTTCAATAATCATCAGGTCTCCCAAAACGATTTCTTCAATCGGAATGGCCATAGTTATTCCGTTACGGATAAGTTTAGCTAAAGGCTGGTTTAGTTTTTTTAATTCGGCCAAAGCATTGCGGCTTCTTGAATCCTGGTATAATGAGATGGTTGTAACCAGTAAAATAGCAAACAGCATAAACAAGCCATCGCCTGTTTTTCCGCTAATAAAATAGATGGTGGCTGTTATAACCAATAAGACAAACATGGGTTCCTGAACCAATTCTTTCAATGCAACGACAAAACCATTTTGCTCATCCTGCTGAAAAATATTGCTGCCATTTTTTTCGCGGGATAGCTGCACTTCCTGTTCTGTAAGGCCTTGTAATGGGTTTTGCGCGTCCGTCATGGCGTAAATATTGGTTTGGCCAAGCTATCTCCATCAAATGTAAAAAAAGTTATACAGACAGGTTATGATGAATATCATGTATCCATCCGCAGGAATGCTTCCGGCAGCATGTCTGCAATATCAGTAGCCATCATGCCTGCTTGTCCAAATTTTTCTGCGGCCAGGTCGCCGGCAAATCCATGCAGGTAAACGCCTAATAAGGCGGCGTGTAATGGGCTATAAGACTGGGCCAGCAAGGCGGTAATCATACCCGTTAACAAATCGCCACTGCCCCCTTTTGCCATTCCCGGATTGCCGCTATTGTTAAAATAAGCCAGTCCGGATGGGGTTGTGGTACAGGTATTGGCCCCTTTCAAAACGATGTATACTTTCCATTTAATGGAGAAAGCCAGCTGGGCTTCCTGCCTTAAAAAATGATGCTCGTTTTTACCTGCCAGCCTTTCCCATTCACCCGGATGTGGCGTAAGGATGGAGTTTTCAGGAACGAAGGAGAGCCAGTCTTTATGCATGCCCAGTATATTCAATGCATCTGCATCTATCACCATGGGTGATGGGTTATTTTGCAGTAAATGCAGAAAGGTTTGCTGTGTTTGTTCAGCACAACCGATACCCGGACCAATACCTATCGCCTGGTATGAATCGGTTTTTACGAATCCGCTTATTTGATTTACTTCATCTCCCGTGATAACCATTGCTTCGGGAATGGCTGTTTGCATACTATCGTACCCACATTGAGGCAGCATGGTGGTTAACAATCCTACGCCGCTTCGCAAACAGGCTTTGGCGGCAAGCTGGGCGGCACCAATTTTGCCATAGCTGCCCGCAACAAGGAGTGCGTGTCCATAATTTCCCTTGTGTGAAAACCTATTCCTTTTTTTAAGTATCCCCCTCAGGCAGTAATGGGTAATCAGCCAATTCCGGGTATTGATTTTTTGTATAAATTCCGGGTCAATACCGATGGGCAATATTTCCCAGTTGCCTGTATAGGCTTCATTTTCGGGGAAAAGAAAAGCAAGTTTGGGAAACTGAAAACTCAGGGTAACTGTTGCTTTTACGATGCATTGGTTTTTTACAGAACTTTTGTCTGCAAATAAACCCGAGGGGATATCCAAAGAAATGACCGGGCATTCTTTTTCATTTATCCAATTGATTACCGAAGCATGGAGTCCGGAGATTTCTCCTGACAAGCCTGTTCCGAACAAAGCATCTACAAAAACAGCTTGGCTGCAGGGTTCGGGTAATTGAGTGATGTTGTTGATTTCCCGAATTATTTCAGGGTTGGTTTGCAGTAAGCGGTTTTTATTCTGCCGGCAGTCATCCGATAATTGATCGTTTGCTGCCAGCAGAAATAGTTGGATTGTATAGCCTGCTCCTGCCAATATTCTGGCCATGGCCAGTCCATCGCCTCCATTGTTTCCCTTACCGCAAAAAAAATAAAGTTTATACGCTTTTGAATAATGTTGCTGCAACCAATCTGCACATTTGCCCGCAGCCCTTTCCATTAAATCAATGGGAGCAATGGGCTCATTCCGAATGGTGGCTAAGTCAGCTTCCCGGAGCTGATCTGCAGAAAATATCTTTTGTGCCTCATTCATGAAAAATTTTTTTCAAGCGGCGGCAGCAAATGCTGTCATTCTTACTGCCCCCAAAGATAGTACACTAAACAGCTTAGTATCAAACCCACTATAAGCAATACCAGTCCATTGAATCTTTTCCTTTTGATATATAAGAGCAATATGAAACCGGTAAGTGAAATGAGCACCATTAAGATGGCAGCAATATCAATCATGACAGACCAGGTTTTGCCTGTATCCCTTCCCTTGTGCAGGTCGTTGATGAAGCCCACGAATCCTGTTTTCGTTATCGAGAGTTCAAAATTGCCATTGCTGCGGTCTATAAAAATATCCGCTTCATAACCCGGTCCTTTGAAAGCCATACTTATCTGCGTTTCCTCTATCCTGAAATCGTTTACGGCACCTTTAACAGCATGGGTATTTCTGTAATATTCAACCACTGCCAGTTTATTAACCAGGTTGGTATCCCTGTTATTTACCCATTCCGGCTTTAGTTTACCCTTTGTTTGGGTAGTGGTTGTTTTGCCCTGAAAACTATCTGCATGGTTCAAAGTGATTCCCGTTACGGAAAAGAAAAAAACTATCGCGAAACTAACCATGGAAACATAGATATGTAACCAGCGTGAAATTTTGGCGGTTTTCCTCTTTAATGCTGTTTGCTGAATTTTATCGACCATCTTACTCAATCAAAATTAATTATTGCTTTTTTTCTTATAATCCAATGATGCCGAAGCCACTTCTGCATTGCCATTAAATGTGGCCTGCCTGGCAGTTCCGTTACAATTCATTTCCTCGCTCATTAGCTGATATGATCCGTGTTCTCTTACTGCTTCGATATAGATGGTATATTTTCCGGGTTTTACATAATTCCCCTTATCGTCTTTTCCATCCCATTTCAAAGAATATTTTCCGGCCGATCTTGTTGCACTTGAAATGGTACTCATGGTTGCTTCCGTTCCGGTAAATTTTGCATAATTGCCCGTATACCAGGCGCGAAGTTCATGCAGCCAGCGGTCTTTATTATACCAAACAGAAACGGTACGTACGGTATTCTTGTCTTTGTCTTCTACCCATACTGCCACAAATGGTCTCCTGGCAAAACCGGGAAGCTGGGCCAGTTCAAGGTTGATAAGCAGTTCAAAATCAGGGTTCCACTGATCGGGTTTTGCGGGAGCTGCGCTCATGTTTTCTGCTAAGGGCAACTGCAAATTTTTCCAACCTTTACTGGTAATTTTTTCGCCTTCTTTTGTTACGATTAAATATTCAGCACCGGGGATTGTTGCTGCTAATTCCTTGCTCTCTTCAACCGAAAGAATATTGAAGGCTGTGGCCAATGCGCCGGCATCGGTTGCGTTGGGAGCTACTACCGTAGCACTGATTATTTGGGAAGCAGGTAATCCATTTCTCGGGTCAACAATATGTGAATACCATTGTCCGTTTATCAATTCTCCTCTTCTGTAATTGCCGCTGGTAGCTACGCAAAGGTTGGCAATAGCCAGTTTGTCCATCGGCAGGTCATTTTCGGCAGACGCTTTGGGGTTGCTGATTAATACAGGCTCTGCAAGATTGCCGGACACTTCAATATCTCCGCCAATATTTACCAGCACCGCAGATACATTTTCCACTGCCATCGCCGCTTTTGTTGCATGATGAATGATATAAGACTTCGCAAAAGAGTTTAACAATAATGGGGCTTTGCTGAGGTGAGTAGCTGTTTGATTGTTCTTGTCAAGTATCCAGTGTAATTGTTTTACTTCTGACACTGCTGCCTGCAATGCGCCATTATCCGGTAACATATTCTGTGCAGCGGCATCTTTCCATAGCTTAGCAATTACCTGGGCAGATGCGTCCAAAGCACCGCCGGTCCTTGCTTTCCACTCATCAAACAAATTCAGCACTTCCATTAATTCTTTGGAAACAGGTACAGCAATATCTGTGGTTTGCATCCATTTGCTGAATTCACTTTCCTTGTCGTATCCACTGATGATTTTTGAAAGCCGGTTAATTTCCTTCAAAACCACTGTTTCTGCCAATGCTGCTTTTTCTTCGGTTGCTGCCTTAATTTTTAATTGCAGTGAGGTTCCCAATACATTTTCAAAGTGGGAAACGAATACTTTGGCAGAGCTGTTATTACCTGTCTCTTTCTTTGTTGCCGTGAAAGCTGTTAAAACAATCAAAATGCCAATGAGGAAGCTGATAAATTTTTTCATTCAAAAAATAATTTAAGTTGAACAGTGAAATGAAACGGCGGCAAGTTACATGGCGGCAATTTCAGCAACTTACTCAATCAGGAATTTTTTTTTAGGTGATTGGGCTGTATTTCTCGGTTATTGACTGATGAAGAACAGGGAATGTGGGCAGGCATTCCCTAAAGCGGAATTTTTTGTATATTCATTAACAGCTTATCATAAATTCTGAAGAATTATGCACAAAAGAATATTCCTCAAAGGAATGGCCATGGCCGGACTTAGTTTGCCTTTCTCAGCAAATGCCCTGGATAGCTGGCTTTTGAGGGTCAAAGATAAAAATGCCCTTGACCTGGCAATTGATGAGGAATTCTGGGCCGGTATCCGGGGTGGTTATCTGCTCAAACCGGATTATATCAATCTTGAAAATGGTTATTACAATATTCTTCCGAAAGAGATCCTGGAAAAATACATTGCGCATATCAGGGAAGTGAATTACCAGGGGTCCTATTATATGCGAACCGTTCAGTTCGATAATAAAAAATTGATGGCCGCCAAAGTAGCCGGCTTACTAGGATGCAGCACAGAAGAGTTGGTTTTAACCAGAAATACGACCGAGTCGCTGGATTTAATCATCAGCGGTTTTCCCTGGAAAGCAGGCGATGAAGCCATCATGGCCGAACAGGATTATGGTTCTATGCTGGAAATGTTTAAGCAGGTTGGGAAGAGACATGGGGTAATCAATAAAGTGATTTCACTACCCCTTCATCCGGGGTCAGATGAAGAAATTGTTAGTCTGTATGCCAATGCAATTACGGCCAATACAAAATTGATTATGGTATGCCAGATGGTTAATATTACCGGCCAAA
>JBDKLG010000193.1:0-7986 GCA_039795695.1 Bacteroidota bacterium | reverse complement strand
TTTCTTTTAAAAATAATTTTTGCAAAACCTGTAAAGGTTCTGTTCGCCGCTTTTTTCCAGGGCTGTTTTTAAATCCTGCTTATTAATGGCCTGCATTCTTTTTTCCTGAATCAGGTGATAGGCTTTCTCTGCAAGCAGCCAGTATTTTTTATCATTGGTTTTTACCTGTTGCTGCTGCCTTTCAATGAAACCAAAAAGTGCAGGAATTCCTTCTTTTGTTGAAGCAACTGTTTTTACAATCGGTATCTCTGCTGTCGAGCGGCTAAAAACGGGTGCCAGCATAGATTTCAGGCTTTTTACGAAAAGATCCGCATCGGGCCTGTCGGCTTTGTTTACTACAAATATGTCTGCAATTTCCATCAATCCGGCTTTCATGGTTTGCACTTCATCACCTGCTTCGGGCACCAATACTACCACCGTATTGTCTGCAAGGCCTGCAATTTCAATTTCACTTTGACCCACTCCCACTGTTTCAATGATGATCTGCTCATAGCCCGCCGATTTCAGCAGGTCGGCCACTTCAATTATTTTAGGATGCAGTCCGCCCAGGCTTCCCCTTGTTGCCAATGAACGGATAAAAACATCCGGGTGGTTATACCATTCACTCATCCGGATCCTGTCGCCCAGCAAAGCTCCCAGGTTAAAGGGAGAGGAAGGGTCTACGCAAACCACGCCCACTTTTTGATGCTTTGCCACCATTTCTCCGATCAGTGCATCGGTTAATGTGCTTTTTCCGGCTCCCGGAGGGCCGGTTATTCCGGTAATGGCAGCAGCAGCAGCAGGAAGGTTTTCCAGTAACCACTCAAAACCCGCTATTTCATTCTCTACCAAAGAAATGGCCCTTGCCAATGCTTTCTTATTGCCCAGCCGCAGTTCTTTTAACAGTTCTTCCCACATGTATGCTAAAATAAATCGGAACAGTGAATAAACAGGCAGGTTCTCCCAACTGTTAAGAAATAAATGTGCACATAATTGCCTCCCCGGTCTAATCATTTATTGCTTTCTTTGAAGCAGCAATCAAGCGCAGTACCTGTATATGAACCAATCCTTATCAGTAGTCATCATCTGCCGCAATGAGGCAGCCATCATCGCCCAAACGATTGCGGCCGCAAAACAGGTAACGGACGATATTGTAGTGGTTGACAGTGGAAGTACGGATGGAACACAGCAAATAGTGCTTGCTGCCGGTGTAAGCTTATTGGAAACAGACTGGGCCGGTTATGGTGCCAATAAAAACAAGGGGGTTGCCAGGGCAAAAAACGACTGGATACTGTCGCTGGATGCTGATGAAATACCGGACCAGGCATTGATTGAGGCGTTGCAGCAATTGGTATTCGACCGGGAAGAAAAAGTATACAATATCCGGTTCAGGGTATTCTTTGCCAACCGGCTCATCCGTTTTGGAGAATGGTCTAACGACCGGCATATACGCCTCTATAACCGGAAAAAAATATCCTGGAATGAAGCGGCTGTTCACGAGGGTTTATTGTTTCCGGCAAATATGGTTGTAGAAACGCTGAAAGGGTTTATCCATCATTATACATCGAAAGACCTGGCAGATTTTCGCGAAAAAACCATCCATTATGCCATGCTGAATGCCCGAAAATATTTTGAACAGGGAAAAAAAGCCGGCAGATTCAAATGCCTGGCAGCACCGGTTTTTTCCTTTGTCAAAAACTATATTTTCCGCCTGGGCCTGCTGGATGGTAAAGCGGGATTTACCATCGCCAGAATGAATGCATGGTATACCCGGCTCAAATATGCTGAGCTGCGAAAACTGAACCTGCAAAACAGTAAACCCGGAAATTAAAAAGCATGACCAATTACCTACCTGTTTTTCCGCTATGCCTTGTTGTATATCCCGGAGAGAGCCTGAACCTGCATATTTTTGAGCCGAGGTACCAGCAATTGGTAAAGGAATGTTATGCAGAAGCCAAACCCTTTGGCATACCCACCGTTCTAAACAACGAAGTGGCCGAAATGGGCTGTACGGTGGAAATCACGGAAATCGCAGAAATTTATCCCGATGGAAAAATGGATATCAGAACCAGGGGGCTTTCCGTATTCAGGGTGCTTGAAATAGTGCAACCTGTAGCAGGTAAGCTTTTCAGTGGAGCAATTGTTAATTACCCCGGCAATAATCTCCTGCCACAAACAGCCATCATGCAAAAAATGCTGGAAGCGGTAAGAGAGCTGCATCAATTGCTGCAGGTGAAAAAAGATTTTAAAAAACCAATCGATGAAATGCTTAGTTACGACCTGGCCCATCATGCCGGGCTAACACTGGAACAAGAATATGAATTGCTTTGCCTTTTACACGAGCTGCAACGGCTGGAATATTTAAAGCGGCACCTGAAAAAAACCCTTCCGATAATGAGCAGCATGGAAAACCTGAAAGAAAAGATTCAGCAGAACGGGCATTTTAAAGATTTAAAAGGCTTTACTTTTGGCCGTTAACTTGTTTTTATGGAAACAACCTTTTGTTTTGATTTTGGCAATACCCGCTTAAAATGCGCTGTTTTTAACAACAGGGATTTTGTTGAGGAGCTGGTACTGGAAGAAGCCACTGCGGCATCAATAGAAAAATTAGTAACAGCATACAAACCCTCAAAATCCATCCTCTCATCGGTTATCAATCATTCGCCGGAAATAGAAGCCGTTCTGGCAAAACATACCGCTTTTCACAAACTGGGGCATAACAGCAAATTACCCCTTACCACACCGGTTGGCAAACCCGAAACCATTGGTGCCGACAGGCTGGCGATATGTGCGGCGGCGGTAGACCTGTTTCCGCAGAAACATAACCTGGCCATCGGATTGGGTACCTGTATCACTTACAATTATATCAACCATTTGCATGAGTTTTTGGGGGGAAGTATATCCCCGGGCATGCACATGCGCTTCAGGGCCATGCACGAACAAACGGCTTTATTGCCCCTGATCAAGGCAGAAACCAATTTCCCACTCATCGGATTTGACACCAAAACCAACCTTTTAAGCGGCGTTATCCTCGGAATGGCCAAGGAAATTGATGGTATTATTGATGCTTACTCATTGAAATTCAACAACTTTAACGTGCTCTTAACCGGGGGGGATATGGCTTTTTTTGTACCACACCTAAAAAACAAGATATTTGCCGACCCTAACCTAATTTATAAGGGCTTGTATGCGATCAGTGAGTACAATAACCGCTAGGCTTTGCCTGGTTTTCATTTCCGGCTTTTTTCTGCTTAGCGCCAGGGCACAACAGAATTCACCTTATACCCGTTTTGGTATGGGAGAGTTCTATGCCAATCCGCATATTATCAGCCGCTCAATGGGTGGTATAACCGCAGCTTATTCCGATGGTATCAATAACAATGTTGGCCAATCGGTTAACTTTAATAACCCTGCTACCTACAGTAATTTTTACCTGGTTACCTATGACCTGGGGCTCACACTGGATTCAAGAACCCTGCTGAGCAATACACCCGAAGGAAAATTTACTACCAACAATTTTATTCCTTCTTACCTGGCGGTGGGTATGCCCATCAAAAGAAGCAAGGGACTGGGTTTTGCATTTGGCCTGCGCCCGCTTAGCTCCATCAGTTATTCGGTAGTGAGCAATGAAAGAATCGCAGGAGACAGCCTGCAAACAGTTTATGAAGGCAATGGCGGATTAAACCAGGTTTTTGTGGGACTCGGTAAAAAATGGAAGGGCCTGAGCATCGGATTCAATACAGGTGTTGATTTTGGCAGAAAAGAAACCCATACCAAAAAAGCCTTTATCAACGATACGGTTAACTACAAACAATCGAAAACAGGCAGCAGTACCAGCATGAACGGTGTTTTCCTGAGTTTTGGTATGCAATACGAATTTTCTTTGAAAACAAGGACCAATACGGCTTTGCGAACAACGGAGAATTATCTTTTGCGTTTTGGTATTAACGGAACCCTGCAACATGGGCTGAATGCATCACAGGACCTGAGCCGGCAAACCTATATTGTTACTGCAGCCGGTGATCTAAAACTCGATTCTGTATTAGAGCAGAACAATGTAAAAGGCAAAGTACTGCTCCCGGCTACTTATTCGGCGGGAATCACTTTTCATAAAACACTTACCAGTACCAAGGGAATATTTGAACTATGGTCAATTGGTGCCGAATACAGCGCTTCCAAATGGTCGGGCTACCGTTTCTATGACCAGCCCGATAAAATGGCAGATAGCTGGGACTGGAAACTGGGTATTCAGATAAGTCCCGATCCCATTACCGGCAGCAGTTACTGGGGAGCTGTTAATTACCGCACCGGGGTTTTCTTTGGAAAAGATCCGATAGATGCAGACGGAAAGGGGTTAAAGAAATACGGTGTTTCTTTCGGTGCCGGCCTTCCCATAAAAAAATGGCGCTCTTTTGATAACCAGTACACATCCATGAACCTGGCTGTGCAGCTGGGTAAAAGAGGCTCGGCTGTTAATAATATCACAGAAAATTTCCTGCAGTTCTCAATAGGTATGAGTTTTAGCGATCTTTGGTTTGTTAAGCGCAAATATGACTAATTCGTTTTTACATAGAAAAATTACCAGGGCAGCCATTCTTATCGGCTGCTTTTTTATGTATGCCTGCGAAAACGATGTAAATGAAGTGAGGGAACTGGGCCGCAAAAAAGTGAATGTGGAAGAAGGGAAAGACATCAACAGTTACCTTAGCATGAACGGGAAAATGAGGGCCCATCTTACAGCCCCGCTCTTACTGCGTTACCAGGGCGATAGCAGTAAAAAAGCAGAATTCCCCCAATCATTGCATGTTGATTTTTTTAACGACAGCTTGAAAGTGGAAAGCCAGCTAAGCGCCCGCTATGGCCGGTACCTGGAAAACGAAAACAAAGTGTATCTCAGAGATAAAGTGGTAGCTTTTAATGTGAAAGGCGATACTTTGTTTTGCGAGGAAATGTACTGGGACCAGAACCTGGCTAAATTTTATACAGATAAAAAAGTAACCCTTAGCAAAGGTTTTGGCAAAACCCTGTTGATTGGACTGGATGGCATGACCTGTAACCAGGATATGACTTCGATTACCCTATTCAGGATGCAGCAGGGCAGTTTTATTACCGTTCCCGATAGTACGGCAAATTCGGCTAAATAAGAAGGGGGACGGAAGATTGCCGGAACCAAATCTTAAGCCAGTAGCCATTCCCCGCGAACCCCAGCGCCCCTGCGCTTTTGCGGTAAATCTTCCCCATCAAATGCTGTTCCCACAGAAAAATAAATAGTAACTTGTTGCAAAACCACCAACCATGGGAAAATTTTTTGCCAAAACAATTGCCACAACACTTGCTGTATTATTTGCAGCCTACCTCATCAATGGTGTGCATGTAGAATCCAATATTACCGCCATGCTGGTAGCAGTAGTGCTGGGCCTGCTCAATAGTTTTGTAAAACCCGTGCTGGTCATACTTACCATACCCATTACCATACTTACCCTTGGTTTGTTCCTGCTGGTAATCAATGTTATCATTGTGAAATGGGTTGCCACCCTGGTTCCCGGCTTCACCATTAACGAAGGCTGGGTAACGCCACTTTTGTTTAGCCTGGTAGTAAGTTTTGTTTCTTCTTTTATTGAGGCATTGGTGGGTTCCAACAGGCCGCCGCAGGAATCAGATAGCATTCACTAATTCCTTCACCTTATTGCTGATAAAGTCTCTTACCTGATTAAATTCGGCAGCATCCAGATATTTGGGATCGGGTATCTGCCAGTCGATGAATTTTTTGGCGGGCATCCAGGGGCAGGCATCGCCGCAGCCCATGGTGATTACTGCATCAAAGGGAGCAAAGCTTTCAACATCCTGCAGCGATTTGCTGCTGTGGCTGCTCAAATCATAGCCCAGTTCCTGCATGGCAGCAATGGCTTTGGGGTTAACAATGCCGCTGGGTTTGCTGCCGGCACTATAGGCTTCTATCTTCCCCTTTCCATGTATGAGGGCAAAAGCCTGGCTCATCTGGCTGCGGTTACTGTTTTCTACACAAACGAATAAGAGTTTCTTTTTTTTCATGCTATTGTTTTCCAAGTGCTCCATTGAAGGGTTGTTAGCAGCCAATTTTGTTACTTCTTCTTTCCAGTAAAACCGTATCTCTCCAGCGGTCCTGCATCCTGCCTATTCTTTCCCTTGTGCCAATGATTCTAAAACCGGCAGAAAGGTGTAAGGCAATACTGGCGCCATTTTCAGGAAATATGCCGGCCTGCAGGGTCCAGTAATTTTCTTTTTCACTCTCTTCAATCAAAGCCTGCAATAATTTTTTTCCGATGCCGCCACCCCTGGCAGCAGCTGCTATATAAATGCTGATTTCGCCCACGCCTGCATAAACGCAGCGGCCACTTACCGGTGTAATGGCGGCCCAACCTGTAACGGTATTGTTTTCAAGGGCCACCAGCCTGGCTTTGGGCGCATGCGATTGGTCCCATTCATCCCAGGAAGGTGCAGCTGTTTGAAAACTGGCATTGCCGGTGGCAAGGCCTTCTTCATAAATTTTTTTTACCTGCTCCCAGTGAGAAGGCAGGAGGGGATTGATTTCCATACAATTGATTTATGCTGCTCTTGCAGAAAAGAAAGGAGCGATCTGCTTCCGATGATCTTTTAAGCAACAGCCTGAAAAATTAATTTCCGCAACAACCCGGTTCACAACAGGGGGCTATTTCCAGGGGCTTCTCGGCATATACGGTGATGCTGAAAATACCCATCTTACTGTTTCTGAACAGGGCAATATCTTCCTCGCTGATATAGTTGATGAGTATATCATCGGGTATCCTGATTATTTTTTCTTTCTGAATGGAAATATTGCGGAAGCCGGCTGCTTCAATCAATTCCAGGTAAACCTGTTTCTGTATTGCCCCGGAAACGCAGCCCGCATACATTTCGGCCGCTTCTTTCAAGGGTAGCGGGAGTGATCCTTCCAGTACAATATCTGCAATACTGAAATGTCCGCCGGGTTTTAATACACGGTAAACTTCCTGCAGTACCTGGTATTTATTGGGAACAAGGTTGAGAACGCAGTTGCTCACCACTACGTCTGCAATATTTGCCGATACGGGCATTTGCTCAATATCTCCCTTTCTGAATTCAACATTGTGGAAATGGAGTTTTTCGGCATTCTGCCTGGCTTTCTCAATCATTTTCTCTGTGAAATCGATCCCAATCACTTTTCCTGTTTCACCGGTAATGGCCCTTGCCACAAAGCAATCATTACCTGCCCCGCTGCCCAGGTCGATAACGGTATCGCCGGCTTTTATTTTGGCAAATTCGGTGGGAAGGCCGCAGCCAAGGCCAAGATCGGCGCCGGCATGGTAGCCTTCGAGTTTGGTATAGTCATCGGCCATCAGGTTATACAGTTCTTCACTGCAGCAGCCGCTGCCGCAGCAGGAAGAGGCATTTTGTTGGCGTGACTGGTCGGCTATTTCGCTGTATTTTTCTTTTACCAGGGCTTTGCGTTCATTGTTGGTTTGCATAAAAAAATCAGTTTTTCTTCCTTGCAGAAGGGTTAGCAACAGGATGCTTCGTTTTTTATTTTAAGCGTGGAAAATAAGGAGTTGAAAGCGGTATTGAATTGCTCAAAAGCTTTCCAGTTAATGCAGTAGCAGCTTTTGGGGCCGTCAACAGTGCCGTCGATTAAACCTGCAGATTTTAGTTCTTTCAGGTGCTGCGAAACGGTTGATTGTGCCAGAGGCAGCACATTCACTATTTCGCCGCAAATGCATTTGTTTTCTGCTGCCAGTATTTTAAGTATGGCAATTCTGGCAGGGTGGGAAAGGGCTTTGGCAAATGCGGCCAGGTCCTGTTCCCTTGCTGAAAATTCCTTTGTTTTATGTGTGGCCATTGTTTTATCGTTTTTATACGATTTGGTAAAACTAAAGATATTTTCTTAATTATCGTATTTATACGATAATTATTTTTTCTCTGCGGGAATGTTGTACAAAAAATGGGGTTTTGGGGTGGTTTTACGAAATGGGGGCA
>JBDKLG010000192.1:0-3052 GCA_039795695.1 Bacteroidota bacterium | reverse complement strand
CATGCAGGCGATGCCGGCATGAAATATTTCTTTGTGGAACAGGATGGGGCACCCAAACCTTTTGAAAATATTCAGACAAGTTATCAATATGTGAAACAATTGTTGAAATAGACCCCCCGTCGCTTTACTGTTTTCTTTCAGGGATGCACTGCACTTGCAAAAGCCGGACCGGATTGTCCGGCTTTTGCATACAGGATAAAACCGGGTATGGGTTACCGATTTTTTAACTATTTTCAATCCTCATTTTCCGATCAAAATAACCATATGAAAAAATCATCCATCCTTCTTCTGCTGCTCATTGCAGGATATTCAGCCCTGGCCCAGAATGATATTACCAACAAAGCCAAAGCCTTGTTGGCCAGAATGACATTGGAAGAAAAAATCGGGCAGCTGAATTTGATTATTCCGGGCGGTGCTGCAGTTACCGGCTCAGTAGTAAGCAGCGATGTGGAAGCAAAAATAAAAAAAGGCCTGGTAGGCGGTCTTTTCGGAATCACTTCTCCCGAGAAAGTACGCAAAGCACAGGACCTGGCAGTTAAATACACGCGTTTGCATATTCCCATGATTTTTGGGCTTGACGTGATTCATGGACATAAAACTATTTTCCCCATCCCTTTGGGATTATCCGCTTCATGGGACATGAATCTGATTGAACAATCGGCCCGTATTGCGGCCACAGAAGCTACAGCCGACGGATTAAACTGGGCTTTCTCTCCGATGGTGGATATAGCCCGTGATGCCCGCTGGGGAAGGATTTCGGAAGGTTCAGGAGAAGACCCTTATTTAGGTGGAAAAATTGCACAGGCCATGGTAAGGGGTTACCAGGGTACCGACCTGTCTAAGAACAATACACTAATGGCCTGCGTAAAACATTTTGCCTTATATGGAGGCGCGGAAGCAGGAAGAGAATACAATACGGTTGATATGAGCCGTATTAAAATGTATGAGTACTACCTGCCACCCTATAAAGCTGCTGTAGAAGCAGGGGCAGGAAGCATGATGAGCTCATTCAATGAAATCGACGGTATTCCTGCAACAGGAAACAAATGGCTGCTCACAGACCTGTTGCGCAAGGAATGGGGCTTTAAAGGATTTGTTGTTTCGGATTACACTTCCGTAAATGAAATGACCAATCATGGTGTGGGCGACTTGCAAACCGTTTCGGCACAGGCACTGAAAGCCGGACTGGATATGGATATGGTGGGAGAGGGATTCCTGACTACCCTGCAAAAATCTCTGAAAGAAGGCAAAATAAGTCTTGCAGATATTGACCTGGCATGTATAAGAATTCTTGAAGCAAAATACAAGCTCGGATTATTTGATGACCCATACCGCTATATTGATGAAACCCGGCCTGCCAAAGATATTTTAACAGCGGATACCAGGAAAGCAGCCCGAAACATAGCAGCACATAGCATGGTATTACTGAAAAATGACAGGCAGGTATTGCCACTTAAAAAATCAGGAAGCATTGCATTGGTGGGGCCCCTGGCCGATAATCGCCGGAACATGCTGGGTACCTGGGTTGTGGCGGGCAACTGGAATCAATCGGTAAGTGTTTTGGAAGGTATTAAAAATGTTGCCGGAAATGCCGTTACGGTTAACTATGCCAGGGGATCGAATATTACTGATGATACTGCTTTGTTTATCAAACGCGTAAATGCATTGGGGGTGGAGGCCGAGATTGATGCGCGCAGCCCGGAAGCCATGATCAATGAAGCATTGGCCGCTGCTGCTAAATCTGATGTCATCGTAGCTGTCGTGGGCGAATCCTCCAATATGTCGGGAGAATCTTCCAGCCGTTCAGATATCAGTATTCCGGCAAGTCAACAAAACCTGTTGAAAGCCTTAGCCAAAACAGGTAAACCATTGGTGATTGTATTGATTAATGGACGGCCGCTTACATTGGTTTGGGAAAACAACAATGCTGCAGCCATACTGGATGCATGGGCTCCCGGTACAGAAGCAGGCAATGCGGTGGCGGATGTATTGTTTGGTGCCTATAATCCCTCAGGAAAAATTACGGCTACTTTCCCAAGAACGGTAGGGCAGATTCCTGTGTACTATAATCACAAGAATACGGGCCGCCCCTTTGATGGAACAGGGTTTCCTAAATTCAAATCCAATTACCTCGATGAGTCCAATGACCCATTGTATCCTTTCGGATATGGGTTAAGCTATACAAGCTTTGAGTATAGCCCGGTAATGCTAAGTACCACCAAATTAAAAGGAACCGAACAGTTAACGGCTACTGTTACCCTAACCAATGCAGGAAAATATGATGGCGAAGAAGTGGTACAGTTATACATTACCGATCCTGTTGCCAGCGTAACCCGCGCCGTAAAAGACCTGAAAGGATTTCAAAAAATAATGCTCAGAGCAGGAGAATCAAAAGAAATCAGTTTCAGCATTGGCACAGAACAGCTTTCTTTCTACAACAGCGATTTGAAAAAAATAACAGAGCCCGGAGAATTCATTGTGCATATCGGCACTAACTCAGCCAAAGTACAATCGGCTTCTTTTAACTGGACCAAATAGGTAAAGAATATTTTTAGCCGCAGCTACACGATATGTTTTAATCTGCGTAGCTGCGGCTAATTTCTTAAACCCCTACAGAATCAAAAACCGTCACTTTTTTCCATAAATGTTTACAGGTATCTACAAAATGCAGGTGAATGGGGTCTGTCTGGTAAGCATCCTGCGCTTCCCTGGAAGGAAATATTGCCAGCCAGGAAAACTGGTAACTGGTATCAATCACCTCCCTGTTGGTGGTTGCCGGTATGCCGATATGAAATTGCTGAATAGCAGGAACTTTGCTCAAAGCTTTTAGTCCTGCCAATAAGGCCTCATGTTCCTCGGGTTTATTGGGGTGTTCCAGCCAGAAATAAACATGGTGAATGAAAAGGTCTTGTGATAACATCTTATTTTATTTTGGTAAAGCAAAAGCAAGATAGCTATCACCGCTCGGTTTTCCCAATTTGCCACCGCCACATGCTATCACAATAAACTGTTGTCCATTTTTTTCATAAATGGCAGGTGTGGCAAATCCGGC
>JBDKLG010000191.1:0-15548 GCA_039795695.1 Bacteroidota bacterium | reverse complement strand
AAAAACGTAATGATGGGCGGCCAGGTAGGCACGGCCGGCCATATCAGCATTGCCGACGGAAGTAAAATTGCCGGGCAAAGCGGTATTACCAAAACCGTAAAAGAGCCCAATAAAGCCCTGAGCGGTACCCCTGCCGCCGAAGTTTCCGGAGCTTTGCGTATTCAGGCAATGAGCAGAAACCTGCCCGAACTGGAAAAAAGGGTTAAAGAATTGGAAAAATTGGTAGAACAATTCCTCGCTGAAAGGGTAAATGCCTGATTTAAGCCATTAAAAGCCCCCGAAGTCTTATTTTTGCGTGCAAATTTTCACTAATATTATCTGCTGCCTTTCAAAAGCAGTATCATGTGACAGTTTTTTCTCATATTAATGGGGATATACCTGCCATAAAATTTTAATTGTAAGAATGGACAATCAATTTAATCCCGACAAACAGCATACCCTTAGCAGCCCCATTAATATTAGTGGTACCGGTTTACATACCGGTATTCTGGTGGATATGACATTGAAGCCCGCCAATCCCGGCTTTGGCATTCAGTTTCAAAGGGTGGACCTGCCTAACCAGCCCATTATCAAAGCCGATTGTGATTTGGTAACCGATACCAGCCGCGGAACTACTTTGCAGCAGGGAGATGCCAAAGTGAGTACGGTGGAACATGTTCTGGCAGCACTGGTGGGTATGGGTGTAGACAATGTACTGGTTGAATTGAACGGACCCGAAATACCCATTATTGACGGGAGCTCAGCACCTTTTATTGCTTTGATAGAAGAAGTAGGTGTGATGGAACAGGAAGCAACCAAAGCATGGTATAGCCTCGATGAAAATATCTATCACTATGATGATGCCAAAAGGGTAGAAATGGTGGCATTACCCGCTATGGACTACCAGATAACCACCCTGATAGATTTTAACAGTCCGGTACTGGGAACCCAGCACGCAGGATTAAAAACCATCAAGGATTTCAAATCGGAAATTGCTCCCTGCCGGACTTTCTGTTTTTTACATGAGCTGGAAGCCTTGCTGGATAATGATTTGATAAAGGGCGGAGACATCAATAATGCCATTGTGGTAGTGGACAAGCCTGTTACAGATGCGGAAATGACCCGGCTGGCCAAAGTTTTCAAACGTGATAAGATTGAGGTGAAAAGTGAGGGTTACCTGAATAACCTGGAACTTCGTTTTCCCAATGAACCAGCAAGGCATAAGCTGCTGGATGTAGTGGGCGACCTGGCATTGATAGGATACCCCATCAAAGCGCGTATTATTGCAAACAGGCCCGGGCACAGCACCAATGTGGAGTTTGCCAAAAAGATAAAGCAATACATCAAAAAGAACAGGCATGTTAAAGATGTGCCTGTTTATGATCCTGCTATGCCACCGGTTTTCAGTCTGGAGAAAATTGAAAAAACATTACCGCACCGCCACCCTTTCCTCCTGGTAGATAAAATAATTGAATTAACCGACACCTATATTGTAGGCATCAAAAACGTTACTTTCAACGAATGGTTTTTCCAGGGTCATTTTCCCGGAAACCCGGTAATGCCGGGCGTTTTGCAGATTGAGGCATTGGCACAAACCGGCGGAATTCTTTGCATCAATTCCATGCCGGAAGGAACTTATGATACTTATTTTTTAAAAATTGACAATTGCAAGTTCAAACAAATGGTTCGCCCGGGAGATACCATGGTATTGAAAATGGAATTTACCGGACCTATCCGGAGAGGTATCTGCGAAATGAGGGGAACGGTATATGTGGGCGGAAAAGTTGCAACAGAAGCCGATTTGGTGGCACAGGTAGTAAAAAGACCCTAAGCCATTTAATCCGGTACCGGAAGATATTATAAAACAAAACTTACAGATAAAACATGACGCATCCATATACCTATATTGATCCAAATGCCAGGATTGCACCCAATGTAAAAATTGACCCGTTTACTGTCATACATGGAGACGTACAGATTGGGGAAGGTACCTGGATTGGCAGTAATGTGACCATCATGGATGGAACCAGAATCGGCAAAAACTGCAGGGTATTTCCCGGTGCGGTATTGGGTGCGATTCCGCAAGACCTGAAATTCAGTGGCGAAAAAACCACGGTTGAAATTGGCGATAATTGTACCATCAGAGAGTTTGTAACCATTAACCGGGGAACGGAAGACAGGGGTAAAACAAAAGTGGGTAATAATTGCCTCATCATGGCTTATAGCCATATTGCGCATGATTGCACTATTGGAAATAACTGCATCATGAGTAACAGTGTACAGGTGGCCGGTCATGTTACCATGGGCGACTGGAGTGTGGTTGGTGGGGTAAGTGCCATTCACCAGTTTGTAAATATTGGCCAGCATGTATTTGTTGCAGGTGGTAGCCTGGTAAGTAAGGATGTGCCCCCCTATATCAAAGCAGTACGAAATCCTTTAAGTTATGGCGGTGTAAACAGTGTAGGCCTGAAACGCAGGGGCTTCCCGCTTCAGCAGATCAACGGTATCCTGGATGTTTACAGAACCATTTATAACAAAGGGTTCAATACTTCTCAGGCACTGGAATTTATTGAAGAAGAATTACCGGCAACCGATGAGCGGGATGAAATAGTTACTTTTATCAGAGAAAGCGGAAGAGGTATTATTAAACGCTATATAAAAGGCGCCACAGAAGAAGACTAAGCCTCCTTAAAGCAGTTATCTTTTGACAGAATGATTATATGAACCTGCAACACCCAAACAAAGCACCCCTTTTTACAGATAGCTCCCTGAATTGTGTTGTTGAATTAACCAATGCAGGCAAAAGATTTAACAGGGACTGGATTTTCAGAAAAGTCAATTACCGGTTTACTACGGGTAAAGCCTATGCCATTACCGGGCCAAACGGAAGTGGCAAAAGCACTTTACTGCAGGCCATTGCAGGAAGCCTGTATTTGAGTGAGGGTACCATCGCTTATAAAATGCAGGAGCAGGAAAATGAAAACCGGCAATCCGAAGCCGGGCAATCAGCAGCCATTGCCCCTGAAAAAATTTTTCAACAGATTTCGATAGCTGCCCCCTATCTTGAACTAATTGAAGAGATGACTGCGAGGGAATTTCTTTTTTTTCATCAACAGTTTAAATCAATCTTAAGCGCTGTAAGCATCGAAGAGATTGTACAGATGATTGGGTTGGAAAAATCTATAGACAAGCAAATCCGTTATTTCAGCAGTGGTATGAAACAGCGGATAAAGCTGGCACAGGCCATATTCTCCGATACCCCTGTTTTATTGCTGGATGAGCCCTGCACCAACCTCGATAAAAGCGGTTATGATCTCTATCATTCGCTTATTGAAAATTATTGCAGCAGCAAACTCATTATTGTGAGCAGCAATGATCCAAATGAGATGGATTTCTGTACGGAAAAACTCAGTATGGTAGATTTCAAATAAGTGGCAGGAATCCAGTTATCTTCTGCTGGCAATCAGCAAATTCAAATCAGTATATTTCAAATCAAAGCGCTGGCTGATATAAAAGTCAGTCAAAGCACCCTTAAACATATAAATACCCTCGCGCAGGTTTACTTTGTGCCAGATCATTTCTTCAATGCCGCCCTCGTCGCTGATTTCAAGAATCAGGGGCATTAATACATTACTGATGGCCTGGCTGGCTGTACGTGCAAAGCCGCTGGGGATATTGGGTACACAATAATGTATAACATCGTGTTTCAGAAAAGTAGGTTCTTCGTAACTCGTGAGTTCACTGGTTTCAAAACAGCCGCCCCTGTCGATAGCTACGTCGATGATAATGCTTCCGGGCCGCATGGCTGCCACCATTTCATCGGTAACCACTACAGGTGCCCGCCCATACTCATTGCTTAATGCACCCACAGCCACTTCACAGGTTTTCAATTGTTTGGAAAGTATCCGTGGCTCCAGTACGCTGGTCCAGATTCTTTGGCCCAAATTATTCTGCAATTGTTTTAAGCGATATACATTGTTATCAAAAACTTTTACCGAAGCACCCAGTGCCAAAGCATTTCTGGTAGCAAACTCCCCTACAATTCCTGCGCCGATGATTACCACTTTGGTAGGCGGTATACCGCTGATTCCACCCAGCAATACCCCTTTGCCCTGGTTAAAGCTGCTCAGGTATTGCCCAGCTATCAGCATAACGGCACTACCCGCAATCTCACTCATGCTTCTTACAATTGGATAAGTGCCACTATCATCCTTGAAATTTTCAAAACTTAAAGCAGTTATTTTTTTCTCCATCATTTTTTCGATGTACGCTTTCTTAAGAGCAGATAAATGAATGGGAGAAACAATGGTTTGATTCTGCTGCAACAGGGGCATGTCTTCCTCTACGGGTGGTGCGCTTTTTACAAGAATGGGGCATTTGAATATTTCGCTTCTTTCATAAACAATTCTGGCCCCGGCTTCGGCATAATCCTTATCGGAAAAATGGCTTCCCTCCCCTGCCTTATGCTCAACAGCTACTTCATTACCATTGGCTACCAAAACCCCTACGGCATCTGGCGTAAGTGCAATCCTATTTTCCTGAAAAGCAATTTCTTTTGGTATTCCAATATGCAGTTTGGCACCCTGGGGTTTTACGTCGAGCACTTCTTCCAATGTTTCGTAAGTAAAGGATGTGCTGATGGAAGGTTTGGTGGCCATAGATGATGCGTTGAAATTTGAATAAGCTAAAATTAACCCATTTCAACCAAATGAAACAGGCATCGGTTTGAAACATGCTTATCCGGCCTCGGGCAATTGGGTATACAAGCGGCGGGTATCTTCATCCAGCGATTCCATATAAATGTGGAAACAATCATCGGGCAAAATACCGGGGGCATTTTCAGGCCATTCAACCAAACAAAGCTGTGTACCCGTTAAATATTCTTCTACCCCTGCATGAATGGCTTCCTCCTCCCCTTTTAAACGATACCAGTCCATATGATAAATCGGCCCGATTTTCGGGCTCCGGTATTCATTGATGATGGCAAAAGTGGGACTGCTAACAGCAGATTCAACTCCCAATTCCTCACAAATGGCATGAATCAAAGTGGTTTTGCCAGTTCCCATAGATGCGTGAAAAGCCCATACGGTCTTTTTTTGTCCTTCTTTTAAAAGGTTTCTGGCAACCTGCTTAATAGCGGAAATTTTGAAGATTGCATCCATGTAGCAAAGATACAGCAGGATTTTTCAAGGATTTGAAACCATGATGTATTTATAATTCGCATTTCGACAATATCGGGGAATAGGGTTTGATAACTTTGCGGTATATTAATAAGTTTTGTATGGAAAAACTGAACTGGAAAGTAGAGGGCATGAGCTGTACCAATTGTGCGCTTACGATCGATAAATATTTGCAGGGCAAGGGGATGCAGCAGGTAAAAGTAAATTTTATGGGTGGGGAGCTGAGTTTTGAAACAGCAGAACCCATTGATAAGCATGAAATGGTAAAGGGTATTGAAGCACTGGGTTATCATGTAATAACCGGTGAGGAATCTGCTCAAAAAAAAGACAGCAGGGTTTTTAAGAATCATTTTAGC
The DNA here is from genome assembly GCA_039795695.1 of Bacteroidota bacterium. Taxonomy (GTDB): domain Bacteria; phylum Bacteroidota; class Bacteroidia; order Chitinophagales; family Chitinophagaceae; genus Sediminibacterium. The sequence goes on along the minus strand of JBDKLG010000191.1, from coordinate 10,033 downwards.
CGCTTTGTATTTTGCCTGGTTTTTACCGCCCCTTTAATGCTGCACATGATTCCCGGCATACATATCCATGTATTGATGAATCCCTATGTGCAACTTCTATTAACCATTCCGGTATTCATTGTAGGCATGGATTTTTTTGGCAGAAGCGCTTTAAAAAGTCTGTTGAAAGGAATTCCCAATATGAATGTATTGATTGCCCTGGGTGCTGTTGCCTCATTTGGCTATAGCCTGTATGGGACCGTTATAGGGCAGGCAGCTGATTTTATGTTTTATGAAACAACCGCTGCGATTCTAACACTGGTATTTCTGGGAAACTGGCTGGAAGACAAATCTGTTGAAACAACACAGGCCGCCTTGAAAAAATTGGCAAGCAGCCAGAAAGTAATGGCCAATATGATTGCTTACGATGACCAGCACCAGGAGCATGTTTTTCCGGTAGAGGGATCCAGTTTAAAAGTAGGTGACATCATCCTGATCAAATCCGGTGAAACCATTCCGATGGATGCCAAGATTCTCTGGGGAGAAGCCAGTATCAATGAAGCTATTATCAGCGGAGAAAGTACGCCTGTAGAAAAAAAGATGAATGATCTGCTCATTGGGGGAAGTATGGTGAGCAATGGCACTTTGAAAGCATACGTAACTGCGGTTGGAGAAAACACGGTACTCTCCCATATTTTAAAAATGGTGAAAGAAGCCCAAACCGAAAAACCACCCGTTCAGCAGCTGGCCGATAAAATAAGCGCCATTTTTGTACCCGTTGTTGTAAGCATTGCATTGGCAACCGTTTTGATCAACTATTTTGCTGGAAACCACTCTTTCAGTGAGAGTTTGTTAAGAGGTATTGCCGTATTGGTCATTTCCTGTCCCTGTGCCATGGGACTTGCCACTCCGGCCGCAATAGCCGTTGGTTTGGGCAGGGCTGCCAAACATGGAATACTTTTCAAAAATGCCAGGAGCCTCGAAGTTTTTAAAGATATCCGACAGGTTGTTTTCGACAAAACAGGTACTTTAACCACCGGCAGCTTCCATATCACCGGCTTTCAAATTACCGACCGGTTAATGCCGGATGAAACCTTTAAAAGGATTGCCTATTCGCTGGAAAAATACTCTAACCATCCCATTGCAAAAGCCATAGCAAAAGACTGGAAAACAAAGAACGACATCAAGTGGGTTAAAATGGAAGAAGTGAAGGGTTTGGGGATGAAAGCCCTTGACAGGGAAGGCAATGAATACCTGATTGGTTCCTTCCGGATTGCAGATAAGTTTACAAAAGATGCTTCCCATAATATTTACCTGATTCAGAATAACCGTTTTATTGGAACCATCGACCTGTCGGATGAAATAAGGGCTGAAGCAAAAGAGGTTATCGGCCATCTTCAGAAAAAAGGGATAAAAACAGTCCTGCTTAGCGGAGACAGGCAGGAAAAATGTGCGCAGGTTGCCACCGCACTTGGTATTACAGTTGTTTTTGCAGAGCAGGCACCTGAGCAGAAGCTTTCTAAAATAGCTGAACTGAGCAATGAAATGCCTACGGCGATGGTAGGTGACGGCATCAATGATGCCCCTGCTTTGGCCAAAGCAACTGTGGGAATTTCCCTGAGTGATTCTTCCCAGATTGCCATGCAAAGTGCGCAGGTTGTATTGATGAACCATGGCATCAAATACCTGCCATTGGCTTTGGGATTGGGTAAACATACTTATCAAACCATCAAGGAAAATCTTTTCTGGGCTTTTGCCTACAATATCGTGGCCATACCTGTTGCAGCTTTCGGGTTCCTGAGTCCCACATTTGGGGCACTGGTAATGGGGTTGAGTGATGTGGTACTGGCGATTAATTCGGTTAGGTTAAATTTCAAAAAAGTGCTTTGAGTAAGTATTAATACTCGTTCTTATTAAACAAACCCGTTTTAGTTTTGAATGGAAAATAAGTAAAATGATTATTGAATCAGCAGACAAAAATACGAATGCTTTTTTCCTTGTAGACAAGCTGGTTGCATCCTGCTACCAGGTCACTAAAAGCTTTCCGGCAGGCGAAAAATATGAGTTGGCAAAAGAAATCACCAATGCTGCCAGCCTGGTTCAGTTGAATATTACCGAAAGCTTTTCAAAGCAATCCATTGCAGCGCACAAAAAACATTGCGAAATTGCCCGGGATTGGATAGTGGCAATCGACAATGCGTTGGACCTTGCTTCAGCATACGGGTATACAAATAAGGAAAATCTTGCAGAACTTAACGGATATTTGCTTGGTTCTTTTCAGCTTTTATCTAAATTAATCAACCAGCAACCCTTAATAGCGAGCCTGCCGCCCAACCAAATTTGATTTCACCTCTTTCCATACTGCAAAAATACTGGCACCATGAAGTATTCCGCCCAATGCAGGAAGAAATCATCACATCTGTTCTTGAGGGAAAAGATACATTGGCAATATTGCCTACCGGGGGTGGAAAATCAGTCTGCTTCCAGGTTCCCGCATTGCTAATGGATGGTTTTTGCCTTGTAATCAGTCCGCTGATAGCATTGATGCAGGACCAGGTAGATGCTTTGCTTCAAAAAGGTATTTCAGCCATTGCCTTACACAGTGGATTAAGCTATTATGAGGTGAAGAAAATATTGCAGCAAGCCACCCATGGCGATTACAAGTTCCTCTATCTTTCTCCGGAAAGGCTGGAGACCCATTTGTTCAAGGAATACCTGCCGGCACTGGACATTCGCTTACTTGTTGTTGATGAAGCACATTGTGTTTCCCAATGGGGATACGATTTCAGGCCTGCTTATTTAAAGATAGCCGGATTAATAAATGAAATCCCGGATATTCCGGTGCTGGCACTTACCGCTTCTGCCACTCCGAATGTGCAGCAAGACATCATGGATAAGCTGCAGCTACAAAAGCCGGCATTTTTCAGGCAGGCTTTTTTCAGACCTAATCTGTCTTACAGCAGTTTTCCGGTAGAAAGTAAAATGAACAAATTGCTTGATATACTTACCGGTGTAAATGGCAGCAGTATTGTTTATTGCAATAGCAGAAAGCAGACAAAAGAAATTGCCTATACATTGAATCTTCACAAAATTCCTGCCGATTTTTATCATGCAGGATTAATACAGGAGGAACGTAAGCAAAAGCAGCAGGACTGGATAGAAAACAAAATGAGGGTAATGGTTTGTACCAATGCATTTGGCATGGGTATTGACAAGGCAGATGTAAGAACTGTTGTTCATTATGATATTCCTGAATGCCTGGAGAATTATTACCAGGAAGCAGGAAGAGCAGGAAGAGACGGAAAGAAATCATATGCCGTATTGCTTTACCAGAAAGAGAGCATTCATAACCTGAAAAGCTTACCGGATCTCCGTTTTCCGGGCATACCGGAAATAAAAAAAATATACCAGTCCCTTGCCGATTACCTTCAAATACCTGTTGGTATTGGTGAAGGGCAGTATTATGATTTTGATTTTGCCGCATTCCGTAAAAATTTTCTCTTGGATGGATGGCAGGTGATGAGTACATTAAAAGTGCTGGAACAGGAAGGTCATATTACTTTTTCGGAAAATATTTTTTTACCCTCACAGGTAAGTTTTCTCACCAATAAAGACATTATTCATGAGTTTGCCGCCGCCCATCCGGAACTGGAGCCCATGATTAAGAGCCTGCTCAGAACTTATGAAGGCATTTTCGACAACAGGGTTTCTGTTTATGAGAAACAACTGGCCAGGATTGGCAGAACAAATATTGAAGACATCCTGTCGAAACTGCAAATATTACAGTCTTTTGGCATCATAGAATACCTGCCTCAAAAAGATACCCCTCAAATACATTTTTTGCTGAATCGAGCTCCTGCACAGCATTTGATGATTAACCAGGACCGATACCTTGAAAGAAAAAAAATATTTCAGGAAAGGATTGAAAAAATGATTCAATACATTGAATTAACCAATGAATGCCGGAGCAGTTTTATAGGCAGGTATTTTGGAGACCCGGATAACAGCGATTGCGGAACCTGTGACAATTGTTTGACGAAAAAAAGAAAAAACCTTGGCACAAAGGAGTTTGACGCAATTGAATCCCTGATTAAAATACAGTTGCAAAACGGCGTATTTCAGCTTCCCGATCTGCTGAAAGCCTGTAAAGGATTTAGTGAAAAAAAGGTTTGGGAAGTAATTGACTTCCTGATTGCTGAAGAAAAACTGGTATATGCTGAGCCGGGAAGCTTAGGGGTATTGTCGGCCAACTGGTTATCTTCTGCTCTTTCCTCCCAGTCCCAAAGCCCCCAATAAACTTCTTGTAATAATGGCTGCTGCCGTTCTTCCGGCCTGGCGCATCATTGGGTTATCAAATATGGATTCTTCTTTAGCCTGCCTGGGGGAACCTGATTTTTTTTCCTGGGCCGTTTCCTGTGTTTTTTCTGCTGCTTCTTCCAGCTTGGCAGTCAGTATTTCATAAGCGCTTTCGCTGTCTACTTCCTTACTGTATTTGGCGGCAAGTTTACTGTCAGCAACCAGCCTGTCAATTTCTTCATCAGACAAAATATCCATTCTGCTTGTAGGTGGGCAGAGCATGGTATGCACCAGGGGTGTAGGAATTCCTTTCTCGTTTAGCAGGGTTACCAGGGCTTCTCCGATACCCATCTGGGTTAAGAGTTCATCGGTTTGATAAAAAGCTGATTCGGGGAAATTCTCTGAAGCCTGCCTGATTGTTTTCCTGTCTGCGGCCGTAAAAGCCCGCAAAGCATGTTGTACTTTGAGTCCAAGCTGCCCTAAAACCGAGGCAGGAATATCCTGTGGATTTTGGGTACAGAAAAAGATGCCGATGCCCTTTGACCGGATCAGCTTGATTACTGTTTCAATTTGTTCCAGTAATGCCGGGCTTGCCTCATTAAAAATCAAATGTGCCTCATCAATAAACATGACCAGCTTGGGCTTGTCCAGATCGCCTTCTTCCGGGCATACGGCATATAACTCAGCCAATAATTGCAGCATAAATGTGGAGAAGAGTTTTGGCCTGTCCTGCATATCTGTTACCCGCAGAATGCTTACCATGCCTTTGCCTTCATCGTTGATGCGGAGAAGGTTTTCTACATCAAAACTTGTTTCGCCAAAAAAAACATCTGCTCCCTGTTGCTGCAATTCAATCACTTTTCTCAGGATGGTACCGGTGGATGTGGTAGATATTTTACCGTAATTTTTTTCCATTTCAGCCTTTCCCTCATTGCCTATGTATTGCAGTACTTTGATAAAATCCTTCAGGTTCAGCAGGGGCATTTTTGCGTCGTCGCAGTACTTGAAAATCATTGCAACCAGGCCACCCTGTGTATCATTCAGGCCAAGAATTTTACTAAGTAATACTGGTCCGAACTCGCTAACCGTGGCCCGCAGGCGCAGTCCTTTTTCATTGCTCAGTGTCATCAATTCAACAGGAAATGCAGCGGGCTTGTAGGCAACTGCTAATTTCCCGCAGCGTTCAGCAAGTTTGTCATTCTTTTCTCCAGCAGCCGCAATACCACTCAAATCGCCTTTGATGTCCATCAATAGAACCGGCACGCTGTTGTTGCTCAGCCCCTCACTCATCATTTGCAGGGTTTTTGTTTTACCCGTACCTGTTGCGCCTGCAATCAATCCGTGACGATTCATGGTTTTCAAAGGCAGAAAAACATCGGCGCCGGAAACCACTTCCCCATCCAGCATGCCCACACCAATTTTAACACTTTCTCCCTTGAAAGTATAGCCATCTGCTATTGATTGAATAAATGTCTGCTTGTCTGCCATAAATCGATTTTAAGTATACAAATTAATAAAACTGGACTTTGGAAGGTTGAATAGCATCAATAATTCTTCAATAAAATTATACACAAATGGCGGAAAGGGGGTTATCTAATTCACAATGATTCTTCTATTTTCTTCTCCACAAAGTTTTATTCAAAAAAAATACAGCATGTGCATGATAGTATCTCCCGGAGGGGGTACTGGGTTTAGAACGAAAGTATTCAGGCCATGGGAAACCCAGCCATTTCCGGTGCAGTCTTGCAAAATTTTATTTCTCCGGAAAAACTTGCCAGATTTCTTCCACATGCCTGTAGAAATGTTTAACTTTTGATGCATAAACAGCTGCCAAACTTGTTTTTAACAAAAGATTGCGGCAAGAGGATGTGAATTGGCCTTGTTTTATCTTTATTTCACGTTAAATAACAAACTCATGGAAGACAAAAAGAACAAAATCCTTTTATGTGAAGACGATACCAACCTGGGTATGGTATTGAAGAACTATCTGGAATTAAACGAATATGATGTAACACTTGAAAGAGACGGGCGGCTTGGTCTGGCTGCATTTCAACGTGAAAAATTCGATATCTGTTTGCTGGATGTGATGATGCCCAATATGGATGGGTTTACCCTGGCAGAAGAAATCCGCGATGTTGACCCGGATGTTCCTTTGTTTTTTCTGAGTGCGAAAACCATGAAAGAAGATATTATCCAGGGCTATAAACTGGGTGCGGATGATTATATTACCAAACCATTCGACAGTGAGGTTTTACTCCTAAAGATCAAAGCTATCCTGAAAAGAAATGAAGAAGAGAACCGCATCAGCGATAATATTGAGTTTGATCTGGGTAAATACCATTTCAATCCCAAGCTTCGCGAACTGAAGCACGACGGGCATACCCAAACATTGTCTCCAAAAGAAAACGAATTATTGAAAATGCTTTCCGAGCATAAAAATGATTTATTACCAAGAGAACGTGCGCTGAAAAAAATATGGGGCAGCGATACTTATTTCAACGGGAGAAGTATGGATGTTTATATTGCCAAATTGAGAAAGTACCTGAAAGAAGATACGAATATTGAAATCGTGAATATTCATGGAAACGGATTCAGGTTAGTTGCTCCTTAGCATTTAACCTCGGTATTCAATGCCTCACAGAACAATGTGGGGCATTTTTTTACCCGTTTAAACAAATAAATTGGGTTGCTGGCCTGAATAAGGTTTGCGTCCCAGGTGTTCATAGGCTTTTGCTGTTGCTTCTCTTCCTCTTGGCGTTCGCTGCAAAAAACCTTCCTGTATTAAAAAAGGTTCATATACTTCTTCAATTGTACCGGCTTCTTCCCCTACGGCTGTTGCAATAGTGGTTAATCCAACCGGCCCACCCTTGAATTTATCAATCACCGCTGCAAGAATCCGGTTGTCCATTTCATCCAATCCGTGTTCATCTACATTCAACGCTTTTAAGCCATGTTGGGTAATGCCCAGGTCTATCTTTCCGTCATTCAATACCTGTGCAAAATCTCTTACCCTTCTTAAGAGACTATTGGCAATACGCGGGGTACCCCTGCTTCTCCGCGAAATTTCGAAAGCAGCATCTGTGGTAATAGCTGTTTGTAAAATAGCGGCACTTCTTTCAATAATTTTTTTCAACACATCTGCATGATAATATTCCAGCCGGGATTTGATGCCAAATCTTGAAAGCAGGGGTGCTGTCAGCAGCCCACTTCTGGTGGTTGCGCCTACCAGGGTAAATGGATTCAGGTTTATCTGTATGCTTCTTGCATTGGGGCCGGTATCAATCATGATATCTATTCTGAAGTCCTCCATTGCCGCATAAAGGTATTCTTCCACAACAGTACTCAGGCGGTGTATCTCATCAATAAATAAAACATCGTTTGGTTGCAGGTTGGTTAACAGCCCTGCAAGGTCTCCCGGTTTTTCAATTACCGGCCCGGAAGTCTCTTTGATATTCACTCCCAACTCATTGGCCACAATTCTGCTCAAAGTGGTTTTACCCAATCCCGGAGGACCGTGGAATAAAATATGGTCCAGTGCTTCTCCACGCAGCTTGGCTGCTTTGATGAATATTACCAGGTTCTCTACCAATTGCGGCTGCCCGGAAAAATCATCAATTTCTTTGGGTCTGATGGTATTTTCAAACTCTTTGTCAGCAGGTGTAAGATTTACCGAATCAGTATGGAGGTTACTATTTGACATGAGGTTTCAAAAATACAAAATAGTATTCATCAATCCGGCTTGTTTCATCATGAGAGGTTTCTACGCGAAAATAAGCAGTATCCTATAGTTGGGATTTCTGGCTTGTACAAGCTGTTTGATGGACAGATGCTTGTATTATACTGCATACCGCATCATCCCAAGAATTAAATCGGGATCGGGGCAATTGTTGAGGTAATAAGCCCGCTCACTCAATTTGCATACTCCCGGATAGTCGCCCTTTTTTCCTTCCATATCAATAATTAACTGAAAATGCAGGTGCGGCGGCCAATGGCCATTTTCTGCTGCTATGCCAAAATCGGCCAAATGCCTGCCTGCATTCAGCTGCATTCCTTCTTCCAAATGCAGGAGATCTTTTAAGGAAAGATGGCCGTAGAGGGTATGAAAAACAAATCCATCCAATTGGTGTTTTATGATGATGGTTGCTCCATAATCTCCAAAATGATTGTTGTAAGCAAAACTGTGAACAATTCCATCCAATGGCAAAAAAACAGGTGTGCCTGCATCAGCCCAGATATCTATTCCCAAATGAAGCCGTCTGGGTTCTTCGCCTGTATCAAATACTTTGCTCCTGGAATAAACAGTTCGGTTTTCATCATAACCACCAATACCATATTGTGCTGAAGCTGTCGCTATTTTTTTGCTGATATATCCTGAGAAAGCAGTTGTATCATCAACCATGGAAGGAATCAGTTCTGAATTGGATTCTGTGAAATTCATCAGCAGTAAACGATCCCTTCCCGCCCGGAAAGGCAGAACCGGAGGGAACTGTTTCTTTTGTAATAGTTCGGAAAGCTGCATCTGAAAAAGTCTATGCGATTACCTGCTGTACAAAAATTCATGCCGCATGATCCATTGATCTGTTCCCACAAACTTCACTTCTTTTCTTTGCTGGAAACTGTTTTTGCCCAGTATATAAATATATTTTAAAAGGGCCGCCCGGTGGTCATTTCCATCATTCCCCGTTTTTTGGGTAATAATTTTTACTGCCCCATCTTCCAGTATTTCCCTGCTTACTACTTTGGCCCCGTCCAGCATTGTTCCATCATCGCTAATGATCAAACTATCCCTGTTATTGGCTTTTGGCTCATTGGGATATTCATTGGACAGAACAACCAGTTTTGTTTTTTCAAGGCTAAGCATCACATTTGCAGGCATGGAAAAGGGTTTGCCCGAGCCATAATCCAGGTAGGTTAATGAACCTTTCCAGTAACCCGCTGCCGATTTAAAATCCGCAGTACTTATCAACAGCTTTTGCTGACCACCGCTTTCAAGGGCGATGCAACATACCAGAATTGCGAGGATTGATTTCATGCTAGCCTATTTAATTAAACGGAATGTCTGCTCATAAAGCCTGCTCTTTGAAAATGCCCTGATCAAACCACCACATTAATCATTTTCCCTTTTACAAAAATAAATTTTTTCAAAGGCTTTCCTTCCATCCATTTCTGAACCAGTTCATTGGCCATAACCAATGCTTCCACTTCTTCCGGTGTTGCTTCAAGCGAAATATTCAGGTTGGTTCTTACACGGCCATTGATACTTACGGGATATTCTTTGGAAGATTCGGTTACATGTTTTGCTTCAAATACCGGGAAGGCCGCATCCAGGATACTTGATTGTTTGCCCAATGCATGCCAGAGTTCTTCGGTAATATGCGGGGCATAGGGCGCAAGCAATACCAGCAAGGGTTCCAGCAGTTCCTGCTTGCTGCATTTCAGGTCGGTTAACTCATTTACACAAATCATAAAAGCGCTTACTGCTGTATTAAAACTATAGCGCTCTGTATCTTCTTCAATTTTTTTAATGGTTCTGTGCAGTATTTTCAGCTCAGCTGCCGTTGCCTTTTCTTCATTCCATACTTTGCCTTTGATCTCATCAAAAAACAGTCGCCACAATTTTTTCAGGAAACGGTGTACTCCTTCAATACCTTTTGTATCCCATGGTTTACTTTGTTCAACAGGGCCAAGAAACATTTCATACATACGGAAGGTATCGGCACCAAATTTCTCTACCAGATCGTTGGGATTAACGGTATTG
>JBDKLG010000190.1:0-5402 GCA_039795695.1 Bacteroidota bacterium | reverse complement strand
ATCAGGCGTAAGTTCTATTGAACACGGCACTTATATGAGTGATGAAGTGATGCAGCTCATGAAAGAAAAAGGAACCTACCTCGTTCCCACCATCATAGCAGGAAAATCTACTGCCGACTCTGCCAAAAAACCGGGCTATTACCCCGATCTTGTCAGGGCCAAAGCCCTTGTAGTAGGAAATTATATCCAGGCTACTTTCGCAAAAGCCTATAAAGCCGGAGTAAAAATTGCTTTTGGTACCGATGCGGGTGTTTATACCCATGGTAAAAACTGGCTGGAATTTATTTACATGACAGAAGCCGGCATGCCCATTCTCGAAGCCATCAAAGCCGCAACAATCAGTGCTGCCGATCTGGTAGGCGACGATCGGCTGGGTATTATCGAAAAAGAAAAATTGGCCGATATTATTGCTGTTGAAGGAGACCCCACAAAAGATGTAAAAAATATGGGTAAAGTGAAGTTTGTGATGAAGAATGGAGTAATATATAAGAACGAAGAGAAATAAGGGATACAGGAAGAATGAATGTTGTAGTGATTGGTCAGGAGACCAATCGGGCGTGGGGTGCTGTATAAGAACGAAGAGAAATGAGGGCAACCCTTTTTTCTGTACGCTATACTAACTTTTCCATTTTCTTAACTGCTGTAATACTGCCCGGAGATCTTTTGGAATTTCGGCTTCAAGCTCAAACAGTTCATTGTTAAAAGAGAATCTTAACTTGTGCGAATGCAGTGCCAGCCTGCTTAAAATAGGCCTTTCTTCTTCCGATGTTTTGGAGAGTTTGAAGTTTTTTTTCAGGGAAGAAAGCAGCAAAGGCTTGGGGTCACCATAAATTTCATCACATACAATCGAATGGCCAATATGCTGCATGTGCACACGTATCTGGTGGGTTCTGCCGGTATGAATCCGGAATGATACCCATGAAAATGTTTTAAAGGATTCCAGTACCGTATAATCTGTGAGCGAATTTTTCCCTTTCGCATGCGTCATCATCTTTGCTGATTTGCCGGGATGTTCCATGATGGGTGCGTCAATGCTCCCGCTTTCATGCATCATTTTTCCGTAAACAAGTCCCGCATAATATTTCTCCATTTCCCTTCCTTCAAAAAGCTGTGATAATGTTTTGTGGGCCGCTTCCGTTTTGGCAAATACAATAATGCCACTGGTGTCTTTATCCAGCCTGTGCACCGTAAATATTTCGCCGTATTTCTCCTTAAGAATTTCTTTCAGTGAAATTTCCTGCCCCATCCTGTCGGGAATACTCAATAACCCGGAAGGCTTATTAATGGCGATGAATTGGTCATTTTCAAATAATATGTTCAACTGCATATGCGATGGTCTGGTGGGAAATAGATAGTCCGGAATCCGTTAGCCTGGTATGGGTTTGCAGATTGGTTGATTAAAAATCTGCGGTCAAATAACCTGATTAGTCAGTTTCGGCGTCCTTATTTTTTCTCAAAAAAGATTTGTTCATGAATTTCAGCAAACGCACTTCTTTTTCATTCAGGAAACGCCATTTGCTTCTTTCCACATTCTTTTTGGTAAGATTGGCAAACATAACACGGTCCAGGGCTTTTACATCATATCCCAGGTGTTCAAATATACGGCGAACAATCCTGTTACGGCCACTGTGAATCTCAATGCCCACAACAGTTTTGTCTTTCTGGTCGGCATAGCCCACTTCGTCGGCTTTTACAAATCCGTCTTCCAGTGTAATACCTGTAACAATCTGTTCCAGGTCTTTTTTGGTAACAGGTTTATCGAGGGTTACTTCATAAATCTTTTTTATTTCAAAAGAGGGATGTGTCAGTTTTTGTGCCAGCTCACCATCATTGGTTAATAACAAAACACCGGTGGTATTTCTGTCAAGCCTGCCCACAGGATACACCCTTTCAGGAGTGGCCTGTTTAATCAGGTCCATCACTGTTTTCCTTCCCTGTGCATCATTGGTGGTGGTTAAAAAATCCTTTGGCTTATTCAGTAAAATATAGACTGAATTTTTTTGCAGAAAAACCTGCTTGCCCTTTACGAGTATCTTGTCGGTAGCAATAACCTTGTACCCGGGTTCAAAAACCTTGTCTCCATTCACACTTACTTTGCCCTCTTTTACAAGTTCTGCAGCTTCTCTTCTACCACAAACACCCGCATGCGCAATGTATTTGTTGAGGGGCATTTGTGTGGTGGGTGCCTGGTGCTTTGTTGTTTGAGGCTGGGCTGTTGGTTTGTTGGCGCTTGTTTGGCCGGATGATTTTGCCGGGCCCCTGTCCGATTTTTTTTGTTGATACTGTCTGGCTGCTCCAGCAGGTTTTCCGATATCCTTCTGCCTGAATTTATCGGATTCGGGTTTTATTACAGTTTCAATACCTCTTGATTTTTCGATTTTCTTTTTCCGCATTTCCTCGCCGGCAGCACGGGCTTCCAGTTTGATTTTTTTCTTTTCCTGGCGGAAAGCTTCTTTTACGGCGCTGCCTCTTTTTTGGTTGGCAAACTTGTCAAAATTGTCTGTTCTTTTTTTCATTTTTATCGGTTTGCTGTTTTGCAACAGGAGCTGCAAAGGTAGCTTTAATAAAATAAACCCTTCTGCAGGAAGGGTTTAGCTGTCATAATCAATCAGTTGCGCATCTATTTGCCTTTGTTCGCCAATTGCCCGCAGGCAGCGTCAATATCTTTCCCCCGGCTTCTTCTTAAACGTGCATTTACTTTATTTGTTTCCAGAATTCCCATAAAGTTTTGAATGCCCTCTTCTGTTGGCTTGGTAAAACGAAACGCATCAATGGGATTGTATTCAATAATATTCACCAGGTCGGCAGGCACCTGGCGGTATATTTTAGTAAGCTCTTCGGCGTCTTTTTCCGAATCATTCAAATCTTTGAAAAGGATGTATTCCAGTGTTATTTCATTGCCTGTTTGTTTGTAGAAATAATTCAAAGCTTCAATCAGCACTTTGATATTATTGCTTTCATTGATGGGCATGATCTTATCTCTTTTTGAGTCATTGGCTGCATGCAATGAAAGGGCGAGTTTGAATTTCACTTTATCATCGCCCAGCATTTTTATCTGCTTGGCAACACCTGCCGTGGAAACCGTAATTCTTTTGGCGCTCATAAACAGCCCGTCCTCGGCAGTAATGCGTTCGATGGCACGCATTACATTACCATAGTTCATCAGGGGTTCGCCCATTCCCATGAAAACGATATTGCTTAGCTTTTTCTCAAAAGTTTTTTCGCTTTGCTGGTTAATAAGTACTACCTGGTCATAAATCTCATCATAAGTCAGGTTTCTTTTCCTGTCCATATAACCCGTTGCACAAAACTTGCAACTAAGGCTGCAGCCTATTTGGGAAGATACGCAAGCTGTTTTTCTTTCTTCGGTAGGAATGAGCACTCCTTCAATCATATGTCCGTCGAAGGTTTTAAACCGGCTTTTAACGGTACCGTCGTCACTGAATTGAGTGGTATTGACAGATAAGGCAGGCAGGCTGTAATCTGCAGCCAGTTTGGCCCTTAGCTCTTTGCTCAGGTTGGTCATGGCATCAAAACTATGTGCATGTTTTTGCCATAGCCATTCATACACTTGTTTCACCCTGAATTTCTTATCGCCAATTGATTCAAAATAGGCTTCCAGTTCCTGAATGCTCAGGTGCCGTATATTGGGTAATCCGGTATTCATGCTGCAAAGATAGCTCCCAAACGGGGAAGCGGCTTTTTTGTATTACAAATAGTATTTTGCGCCCTAAATAATTTCCGCAAATGCGGTGTATATATGAAAACATGTTATGTAATTGATGCCGTAAGAACACCTATTGGAAAATATGGGGGTAAACTAAGCAGCATCCGCCCCGATGACCTCCTGGCCCATGCCATTTCTTCCCTCCTGCACAGAAACGACCGCATCGATCCTGCTGCTATTGAAGACATTATTGCCGGTGCAGCCAACCAGGCCGGAGAGGATAACCGGGATGTGGCAAGAATGGCGGCACTTTTGGCAGGCCTGCCCGTAAGTGTTGGCGGAAATACAGTTAACCGATTATGTGCCAGTGGCTTACAGGCTATTATGGATGCCGCCAGGGCCATTATGTGCGGGGAGGGGATGCTGTATATTGCCGCAGGTGTAGAAAGCATGACCAGGGCCCCTTTTGTTACGGCAAAAAGCGATGGTGCCTGGAACAGAAAAATCGAAACCTTCGATACAACAATCGGCTGGCGTTTTACCAATAAAAAACTGGCCGAAATGTACCACCCCTTCAGCATGGGGGAAACAGCCGAAAATGTTGCCAGAGAATGGCAAATTAGCCGCGAAGCCCAGGATGCATTTGCCTTTGATAGCCAGCAGAAATATTTCAAAGCCCTTGAAGCAGGTAAATGGGAGGATGAAATGGCCGCTGTAGAAATGATCAGTGACCGATTGATTACCTGGTTTAATGTGGATGAACATCCCCGGCAAACATCACCTGAAAAACTGGCCGCACTGAAACCTGCTTTTGCCAAAGACGGTACGGTAACTGCCGGCAATTCATCCGGTATAAATGATGGGGCTGCTGCCATCTTACTGGCCAGTGAAGAAGCGGTAAAACAATTTGACCTGCAACCTATTGCCAGAATAGTTAGTATGGGCATTGCCGGTGTTGACCCGGCCATTATGGGCATGGGTCCCGTACCTGCTTCACAAAAAGCATTGCTGCGTGCAGGGCTAAGCGTCGACCAACTGGATTTGATTGAACTGAATGAGGCATTTGCTTCACAGAGCCTGGCCTGTATCAGGGAATTAAAGCTGGATGTGAATAAGGTAAATGTGAACGGCGGAGCCATTGCTATCGGGCATCCATTGGGTTGCAGCGGGGTAAGAATTTCTACTACACTGCTGCATGAAATGAACAGGAGCAAAGCCAGATACGGACTGGCAACCATGTGTGTAGGTGTAGGCCAGGGTGCTGCCGTTATTTATGGTAGTGTATAATCAAAGCATAGTTTAAATAAATTTTATGTGGCAGGAACAGGGATTTCACGAGCAGGCGGCATCAGGTACCAAGTCGGCTGTTTTACAGTTAAAAGAAATGATGGAACTGGTTGCTTCCCGTTATCCTCAATATTCTGCGGAAGAGCTCCTCGGTTCTCCTGCACCCGGCAAATGGAGCAAACAGCAGGTTTTGGGTCACCTGATTGATTCGGCAATTAATAACCTGAAAAGATTTACAGAGATCCAGTTTTCAGAACAGCCATATCTGGTGCTTGCTTATGCGCAGGATGAATTAATGGCGGTAAATCATTACCAGGATTTACCGCTGTATCACCTGATTCAATTATATCTTTCCCTGAACCAGCAAATCATCTATGTAATCAAACAAGTACCTGCCGATAAATTGTATTATCATGTAATACCCCAGTATAGCCAAACCGGAACCAAA
>JBDKLG010000189.1:0-6477 GCA_039795695.1 Bacteroidota bacterium | reverse complement strand
AACTACCCAAAACCAATGGATCAACCTGACTGTTGGTGGAGGTACACGCTTGATGGGAGGATTGCCTGCTTTAAGAGACTATTACAACTTTACTGCTAACCCGGGTTATACTGTTGCAAGTGTACAGGCATTTGGTGCCAGTGCTTTGGCAGGAGCACCAAATCCGGCATTACTGGTGCCGCAGAAATTTGATGAGTTCAAACCCGAGTCCATGCAATCCTTTGAAGTTGGTTACAAGGGCTTATTTGCTAAGAGAGTGCTGGTGGATGTTTATGCCTATTGGGCCAAATACAAGGATTTCCTGAGCAGCGTTTCCGTTTTACAGGCTAATAGTCCGGTAAACTCAGGTAACCCGCTCACCTATCTTCAATTGCTGAGTGCTTCAACCCGCACGGGATATAGCATTTCCGTCAATACCCCAGGTGATGTAAAAACAAATGGTTGGGGTGCTTCTGTAGAATACCTGATGCCACATAACTTCTCCATTAGCGGAAACCTATATTCAGATATTATCGGACCTCTGCCTACCGGATTTGTATCCTATTTCAATACACCCAAATACCGCACCAATATCGCATTTGGAAACAGCGGTTTCGGTAGTAAAAACAGGTTTGGATTTGGTATTGTTTACAGATGGACAAATACCTTTAATTATGAAGGAACTTTTGGCTCAGGCCATATGCCTTATACCAGAACTGTAGATGCAATGGTAAGCCTGAGAATACCTGATACCAAATCAATGATTAAACTGGGTGCTACCAACCTGTTTAATGTATACTATCAAACCGGCTGGGGTAACCCCGGTATCGGTGGCTTATACTATATCAGCTATGGCTGGAATGTATTCTAAAATATGATTAGTAAGTTTAAATCCCTCCCATTTCCGGGGGGGATTTTTTTTGTATCCAGTCAGGGATAGGTCTGTATATGGACTATCTGCTATTGAAAAAGCCCCTAAATCCCCCCTTCTCAGGTTGATTTGAATTATACCTGATATTCTTATATTTTTGCTGCTCATTTAATAAAACAGACTATGCGTTCTATTGCTTTCAGAGAAGCCCTTCGTGAGGCGATGAGTGAGGAAATGAGAAGAGATGAGAAGGTCTTTTTAATGGGGGAAGAAGTGGCCGAATACAATGGTGCTTATAAAGTTAGCCAGGGCATGCTGGCCGAATTCGGCAGCAAAAGAGTTATTGATACACCCATTGCAGAATTGGGTTTTACAGCTGTTGCTGTTGGTGCTGCACAGAACGGACTCCGACCGGTGGTGGAGTTTATGACCTGGAATTTTGCCGTTCTGGCAATGGACCAGATCTTAAATACAGCTTCAAAAATGCTGGCCATGAGTGGCGGACAAATCGGATGCCCCATTGTATTCCGCGGGCCTAACGGAAGTGCCGGTCAGCTGGGGGCTCAGCACTCTACTGCTTTTGAAAGCTATTATGCCAATATCCCAGGTATAAAAGTTGTGTCGCCCTCCAATGGCTATGATGCCAAAGGCCTGCTGAAACAAGCCATCCGCTACGAACAGGATCCGGTTATCTTTATGGAAAGTGAAGTGATGTATGGGGACAAATCAGAAGTTCCGGAAGAAGAATGTTATATCCCCCTGGGAAAAGCCGATGTTAAAAAACAGGGAAGGGATGTAACACTGGTTTCCTATAATAAAATGATGAAAGTAGCATTGGGTGCTGCCGCTGAACTGGAAAAAGAAGGCATCAGTGCAGAAGTGGTAGATCTTCGTTCTATCCGCCCACTGGATTGGAAAACGGTTTTGGAAAGCGTCAAAAAAACCAACCGCTTGGTAATCATTGAAGAACAATGGCCATTTGCCTCCATCTCTTCTGAAATCAGTTACCGTATTCAGAAAGAAGGATTTGATTACCTGGATGCACCTGTACGCAGAATTACCAGCGCCGATGCTCCCATGCACTACGCACCCAATCTTGCTGCACTGGCAATGCCTGATGTTACAAGAACAGTAAAACTGGTAAAGGAAGTAATGTACATGAAAAAATAAGCCGATAAAGCCAAATAAAAACCCGAAGCCCATAGCTTCGGGTTTTTATTTGGCGCATTGTTTTCTGCTGCTGAAATCCCTTTATATGAGTAGATGGATTTTTTTTATTGCAATGCTTGTTGGAACCGGTTCGGTTGCTGCACAGGTAATAGATACTGTTTTTCAAAAAAAAGACAGTGTACTGCCTGCTGTTAAAGTAACTGTTTTCCATTCCAGCCTGCTTTGGAAAAATGCAGCCGCTGCGGTTGCGATACTAAGTGAGAAAGACCTTAAAAGCTATGGCATTACTTCCATGGTGCCCGTTTTTAATACGGTTTCAGGCGTTCGGATGGAAGAAAGATCACCGGCCAGTTTAAGGCTTTCTATCAGGGGAAGTTTATTGCGCTCACCATTTGGTGTCAGGAATATGAAGGTCTATTTTAATGAAATACCGATTTCTGATGCAGGAGGAAATACTTACCTTAACCTGATTAACCTCAATCAGCTTTCGGGTGTTGAACTGCTGAAAGGGCCTGCAGCCAGTGCTTACGGAGCCGGAACAGCCGGAACAATCTTATTGCAGTCATCTCTTCCATACAGCAACACCCCCAAAAATAGCTTTCATATTGGGATCAGCGGAGGCTCTTACGGCCTGTTTCAGGAAAATATGACCTGGCAGTTTGCAGCTGCTAAATTTCAATCATCCCTTCTGCAGAGCCATCAGCAATCGGATGGTTATCGGGAACAGTCTGCCACCCGCAAAGACCAGGTACAATGGCAGGCGGGCTGGCAACAAAGAAAAACAGCCTACCGCTTTACCATTTTTTATACCAACCTGTTTTACCAAACACCGGGAGGGATTACCCTTGCCCAAATGCAACAGCAGCCAACACTTTCCAGGCAGGCGGCAGGCAGTTTACCAGGGGCTATTCAACAGCAAACAGCGGTTTATAATAAAACAGTAGTCACTTCCCTTCAGCAAAAACTGCGCATTGATACAAACTGGACCTGGAAAAATTTTCTCGTATACCACCATACAGATTTTTCCAACCCCTTTATTACCAACTACGAAACCAGGAATGAGGGGAACACCGGACTTGGTTCTCAAATCATCTATCAAAACAAAGCATACCGAACCGACTTTGAATGGATAACCGGTGCAGAATGGCTTCATAACCAGTCGTTGATCAATGATTACGGCAATAAAAACGGGATGCCGGATACAGTACAGTTCAAAGACAAAATGCTGGCAGTTCAGTGGTTTGCCTTTACACAGGTACAATGGAGGCTAAGAGAAAAATGGCTGATAAATGCAGGTCTTAGTTTGAATAACCAGCATTACAGGTTCATGAGAATCACCAGCCCAAATCCTTTCTATACCGATAAAAATATTCAAAAAGAAATCACTCCCCGTATTTCAGTTTTGTATAAAATCAATAACAATATATCGCTGTATACCATTGCTGCCAAAGGGTTTTCTCCGCCCTCACTGGCTGAATTAAGACCTTCAGACGGAAATTATTATGGCGAACTGACAGCTGAATCAGGATGGAATTTTGAAACAGGTATCAAAGGAAACCTATTCCATAATCTATGGCAATTTGATATAACTGCTTATTTCTTTCAATTGAAAAATGCGATTGTAAGAAGAGTCAATACTTCCGGCGCTGAATATTTTGTGAACTCCGGCGGCACTACACAAAATGGATTGGAAGCATTTGTGAAAGGAGAAATACTGGAGAAGTCACAAGGGTTTTTGAGAAGCTGGCAGGTATGGACCAGTTATAGTTTTCAGCCCTATCGTTTTAACGACTACCAGCAGGGTACAAACAATTATTCGGGTAATAATGTAACAGGGGTGCCCAGGCAGGTTTGGGTAAGCGGAATGAGCTTTTTTTCAAAAAACAGCTGGTACCTGCATACATCCATTAACCTTACCGGCAAATTGCCCCTTACCGATGCCAATGATGTTTACGCAGATGCTTATCAGCTACTGCAGTTGAAAATGGGATACGAGATCAAATCTGCAAAAGCCCGATTTGATTTGTTTTTCGGAGCCGACAATTTAATGAATCAATTATACAGCCTTGGAAATGATATCAATGCTGCGGGCAAACGCTATTACAACCCGGCTCCCGGAATCAATGTATTTACCGGTATCCAGTGTAGTTTTTAATTTAGAATAACCATACAAGCCTTGCCATTTCTTCTGATGAACTTATTTAACTTAGCAAAAAAACAGACATGCCGGGAATATTGATTATTGATGATGAAAGAGCCATACGAAATGTGTTAAAGGAAATTTTAACCAATGAAGGTTTTGCTGTTGAAGAAGCAACTGATGGAGAAGAAGGGTTCAAAAAATTTCAGGCAGGTTCTTTTGATGTGGTTTTGTGCGATATCAAAATGCCTAAAATGGATGGTATTGAGTTCCTGCAAAAAATAACCGAACTGCCCTCAGATATTCCTATTATCATGATCAGTGGTCATGGTAATATTGAAACAGCCGTAGATGCTGTTAAAAAAGGGGCATTCGATTATATCTCAAAACCACCCGACCTGAATCGTTTGTTGATTACCATCCGTAATGCACTGGATAAAACGGTTTTGGTTAAGGAAACCAAAATATTAAAAAGAAAAGTTTCCAAAGTACAGGAGATTATTGGCGAAAGCGAAGAAATACAGAAAGTAAAGGAAACCATTGAAAAAGTAGCACCAACCGATGCCCGTGTACTGGTAACAGGCGAAAACGGGAGCGGTAAAGAGCTCGTGGCAAAGTGGCTGCACGAAAAAAGTAGCCGGTCTGAAGCACCCTTAATAGAAGTGAACTGTGCTGCCATACCTACTGAATTGATTGAAAGCGAATTGTTCGGTCATGAAAAAGGTTCTTTCACATCTGCCATCAAACAAAGGATCGGAAAGTTTGAACAGGCCAATGGCGGTACCCTGTTTCTGGACGAAATTGGCGATATGAGCTTAAGTGCCCAGGCTAAAGTATTGCGCGCATTGCAGGAGGGAAAAATTACCAGGGTGGGGGGCGACAAGGAAATTTCGGTAGATGTTAGGGTAATTGCGGCTACCAATAAAGATTTATTGAAGGAAGTGGAAGCCAGAAATTTCCGGCTTGATTTGTACCACCGTTTGGGTGTAATCCTCATCCATGTTCCTTCACTTAACCAGCGAAAAGAAGATATCCCCCTACTGGTTGAAAAATTTCTCACAGATATTGCTGCAGAATACGGCCAGTCAAGGAAGTCGATAGATAAAAAAGCAATGGAAAGTCTTCAAAAACACAACTGGACAGGTAATATCCGGGAATTGCGTAATGTAGTGGAAAGGCTGATCATTCTTTCAGGTAAGGAAATCGGCGCCGCTGATGTTGCAAGCAATGTAACACAGGGATAAGTTTTCGTATTGCCTGTTTTACCTGCTATGGGTAATTCCCGCACAATAAAAGACTCAGGAGCTTTTTCTTTCTCTATTCCGTGATATTTAAGAAAACTTTTGGTTCTAATTCTTTAGGTTGCGTATGAAAAGGATATTTTTGTTACCACTTAAATAAGATTTATGGGTTTAACGCTACTAATTATTGGTATTATTGGCTGGCACGCAGGTATGTATGGCATGTTTAAAAAGGCAGGAATAGAACCCTGGAAAGCCCTTATTCCTTTCTATAACACCTGGCTGATTGTTGAAAAATGTGCCCTCAGACCCTACTGGTTCTGGCTTCAGTTGATACCCATTGCCGGACAATTCATTACCATTTGGATTACAATTATTTTTGTGATGCATTTTAAAAGGGTTTCCCTGATTGACCATACGGCCACTGTTTTATTTCCATTTATTTATTTCCCTTATCTCGGATTTTCTGCCAAAGAAAAATGGCATGGGGGAGAAGTGCTGAAGCATTACCATAAGCCTGCTTCACGCGAATGGATTGATGCCGGTGTGTTTGCAGTAGTTGCGGCTACCATCATCAGAACATTTGTTTTTGAAGCTTATGTGATTCCTACAGGAAGTATGGAGAAAACCCTGCTCATCAACGATTTTTTATTTGTGAATAAGATGAGCTATGGAGCAAGGATACCACAAACACCGCTCTCTTTTCCTTTTGTACACAACACCATGCCATTTTCCTTAACTACACCTTCTTATATCAGACAGGTACAGTTGCCTTATAAAAGACTGCCTTCCTTTACTGAAGTGAAGCGGAATGATGTGGTAGTATTTAATTTTCCCGCAGGAGATACCATCATCAACCTTCCCGAATATGGCAGTAAAAGGCCCTATTATGATGAATTGCGTTTTAGCTATAAGGGAAACAGGGAAGCACTGATGGCCGAAATGCCCATCCTGGTACATCCGATGGATAAAACAGATAATTACATCAAACGTTGTGTTGCAATCAGCGGCGAAAAAGTACAGGTAAAAAACGGGTCTTTGTTCATCAATGACCAGCCTGCTTTTGTACCCCCGGG
>JBDKLG010000188.1:0-5048 GCA_039795695.1 Bacteroidota bacterium | reverse complement strand
ACCTGGAACCCGGTGGAAAAAGTTTTGTTGGGGGTGGCCGCTATATGGCTGAGCCGCATGAGATCAAAAAAATAAGGCAGGAGATTGATTATTCCTGGCCGGAGTTCACCAAAATCATCCGGCACAAAAAATTTACCGGATTATATGGAGACCTGGAGAAGGGGGATGGGATGTCTCTGAGCAGGGAACCCAAGGGTTATGAAAAAGACAATCCTGCCATTGAATACATTAAGTTAAAGAAGTGGGTAGCTATTACTCCTATCGCTGATGCCGATTTGACTGCAAAAGATCTTTCAAAAAAAATCATTGCCGCATTCGCCACTTTACAGCCACTGGTTATTTTTTTAAATCGCAGCCTGGTAGATTAACAATTGCCACAGGCAGCGTAAATGCTGAATCCTGTGGCAATTGATCTCATTACAATAATCCTTTGCCCATCAGATACTCTGCAATCTGAACGGCATTGGTAGCAGCACCTTTGCGCAGGTTATCGCTCACAATCCACATATTCAGTGTATTTGCCTGTGTTTCATCCCTGCGTAACCTTCCTACAAATACCTCATCTTTTTCATGCGCCCATAATGGCATTGGATAGAGGCCTGCTGCGGGATCATCCTGTACAATTACTCCCGGAGCATTGCTCAGTATGTCTTTCAGTTCTGCCAAATCAAAATCATTGGCGAATTCCACATTTACGCTCTCGCTATGCCCCCCCACTACCGGGATACGAACAGTTGTTGCCGTAACACGAATAGAATCGTCCTGCATGATTTTATTGGTTTCCTTCACCATTTTCATTTCCTCTTTGGTATAGCCATTATCAAGGAATACATCAATTTGTGGTATTACATTCAGGTCGATCGGATATTTATAAGCCATTTCTCCTGTTACATTGCTCCTTTCATTGAATAACTGGTCAACCGCTTTCTTACCCGTACCCGTTACACTCTGGTAAGTGCTCACCACCACTCTTTTTATTCCGTATTTTTTGTGCAGCGGCTGTAAGGCAACAACCATCTGGATAGTAGAGCAGTTGGGATTGGCAATAATTTTATCTTCTTTGGTTAGCACTGCTGCATTTACTTCGGGAACTACTAATTTTTTAGATGGGTCCATTCTCCATGCGGAAGAATTATCGATTACCGTAATGCCTGCTTCAGCAAATTTAGGAGCCCATTCCAGCGAAGTACCGCCTCCGGCCGAGAATATGGCTACAGCAGGTTTTGCTGCAATACCATCAGCCATGCTCACTACTTTATATTTCTTTCCCTTGAATTCAACTTCTTTACCTACCGATCTTTCTGATGCTACAGGAATCAGTTCCGTAACAGGGAAATTACGTTCTGCCAATACTTGCAACATTTTGGTGCCTACCAGTCCGGTAGCGCCTACTACAGCTACTTTCATTGTTTACCCTCCGCCTCCCTAAAGGGAGTTTTTTTAATGAATAAATATGATACCTGCAACAAAGCCGAATGATTGTTTCCTTTACCTGCTTCAATATTTTCTTTTAACAGGCAGGAATCAGGGTAAAAAAAAGCCTCCCCGTTTTGGGAAGGCTTCTACGTATATTCAATCATACACAAACGATCAGCACTTCCCTTTAGAGGGGTTTCTTAATACGTTTTGTATGTTTCATTGTCATCATTGCTCTGCGAAAATATTGTGAAGCATCAGTAATACCAAATCAATTTTATATTAAAAACACTAACCCTCGTTAGTGTTTTTGTTTTTTTACCTGTTTTGTACCGACTGAAACCTTTATCAGGCAAGGGTTATATCGAAATTAACCAACTGAACAAAGTCAGTCAGCCTTGTATCAATATCAGCTTTATTAATTTCCCTCAAACGCTGTGTTCCAAACTTTTCTACACAAAATGAGGCCATGGCGCTTCCTACAATAATGGCTGTTTTCATGTTTTCAAATGAAATGTCTTTGGTCTTTGCCAGGTGTCCCATAAATCCTCCTGCGAAAGTATCACCTGCACCTGTTGGATCGAATACATCTTCCAGCGGTAAGGCCGGAGCAAAGAACACTTTGGTATCATGGAACAATAAAGCACCATGCTCGCCCTTTTTGATAATCAGGTATTGGGGGCCCATTTTCATGATGGCCGCGGCGGCTTTAACCAATGAATATTCACCACTTAATTGTCTTGCTTCACTATCATTCACCATCAGCACATCTACCATTGAAATGGTCTTTTTCAGGTCATCCATGGCTATTTCCATCCAGAAATTCATGGTATCCATCACAATCAGTTTGGGCCTGGTTTTCAGTTGTTCAATCACACTGCTTTGTACGGCAGGCACCAGATTACCCAGCATTAAAAATTCACAATCCTGAAAACTATCGGGAACAACAGGTTGAAAATTGGCCAGCACGTTCAATTGTGTATCCAGTGTATCACGTGTGTTCATATCCATGTGGTAGCGTCCGCTCCAGAAAAAAGTTTTTTCGTCTTTTTTAATCTGAACACCTTCCAGGTCTACATTTCTGTTGGTCAGGGCATCCAGCTCAGCCTGGGGAAAATCTCCCCCAACCACTGAAATTTGCTTAACCGGGGTAAAATTAGAAGCACACCAGGCTATATAAGTGCCGGCTCCGCCTACTATTTTATCACTTTTTCCAAAAGGGGTTTCAATGGCATCAAAAGCCATGGATCCTACTACAACTAAAGACATTTGATAGATTTTTGATTGGTGGGCGAAAATAGGTTAAGTAAGCGAAAAAAAGGAGGCTTTGCTGAATTTCTGGTTTGAAAGCCGGTAAAGCAGGGCAGATCCTTTGTTTCATTGCGATTAAAAACGATTGACTATACTGATTCACCATCGATCATTCGCTGATCAGTACTTGAACGGCTCTCTTAAAACTAACGTTTGCAGAAATTTTACGCGTTTTTGTTGCTAACGTGTGGTAGTTTTTTTATCTTTGTTTTATGGCCAGAATAAAAACAGAGAAAAACATCTCGCGCAAAGATGTCATTGTAACAAAAGCAGCGATTCTTTTTCGCGAAAAAGGCTTCAAAGCCGCCAGCATGCGCGACCTGGCCGAAGCAGTAGGTGTAGAAGCAGCCAGTCTGTATAACCACATCAAATCCAAAACAGAATTATTGCACGAATTATGTTTCAGTGTAGCCAACCGGTTTCTGCAAAAAATGGATGAGCTGGAGGCAGAATCAATACCTGCGATCAAAAAAGTAGAAAAACTGTTGCGTTTCCATATCAATGAAATGGTACAACATTATGAAGAAGTATATGTAAGCGACAGAGAATGGAAACACCTGGCAGACCCTTATTTGTCCAATTTTCAAAACCAACGAAGAATATACCGGAAAAGATTTGCCGCTATTATTGAAGCCGGCATCCGCAATAATGAGATCAAAAAAATTGATGCACCAACAGCCGTACTCATCATGCTGCATGCCATCAGCGGCATTGAAAGCTGGCACCGCTCTACCCAAAAAATAAGTGCAGAAGCTTTGGAAGAAAACATGATTACCATTTTGGTAGGAGGATTGGTAAACAGGTAGCCAGCAAATGTTTTAGCCCCAGCTGCTCCGGTAAATCATGCTTAATCCGGGCTAATTAATTAAGTCAAACTAATATGTCGCTTCATTTTCATTCGCTTGCCGTAAAAGAGGTCAGAAAAGAAAGCCCGGACTGTGTATCTATCTTATTGGCTGTACCGAATGAATTAAAAACTGCTTTTCAGTTTACACAGGGGCAATACCTTACTGTAAGAACAAGCATCAACCAGGAAGATATTCGCCGCTCTTATTCCATCTGCAGTTCTCCATTGGACGATGAGCTGAGAATTGCCGTAAAGAAAGCAGCAAATGGTGTATTTTCCACTTATGCCAATACGGTATTGCAAAAAGGAGATTGGCTGGATGTGATGCCGCCAATCGGAAAATTCTTTACCTCATTGGATTCCGCACAGAAAAAAAACTATGTGGGCTTTGCCTCCGGCAGCGGTATCACACCCCTGCTATCAATCATCAAAACCACACTGGCAACTGAGTTGCAAAGTTCTTTTACCCTGGTATATGGTAATAGAAACAGACATTCCATCATTTTCAAGGAAGCACTGGAAGCATTGAAAAATGTTTTTACCAGCCGCTTCAGGATTATCTATATTTTATCGAGGGAAAAAACTGATGCTGCCATCCATTTTGGACGAATTGACGGAGAGAAATGCGGAATGCTTTGCGATAAACTGATTGACGCAAAAAAGACAGATGAGTTTTTTCTATGCGGACCAGAGGAAATGATTTTTGCTGTCAAAGAAAAACTGCAATCCCTTGGCGTTGCTGAAAAAAAAATTCATTACGAATTGTTTGCCACCGGAAACAGGAAAGCAGCAGCAAATAAGCCTGTACCCCATGATAACAGCAATAAGAGCAATATCACCGTAAAGCTTGATGGCATTACATTTGATTTTGACCTTGCTTTTGAAGGAGATGCCATTCTTGATGCTGCTTTAAAAAAAGGAGCCGACCTTCCCTATGCCTGCAAGGGCGGTGTTTGCTGCACCTGCAAGGCCAAACTGATAGAAGGTGAAGTGGACATGGATGTTAACTACGGACTGGAACAGGAGGAAATTGAACAGGGCTTTATCCTTACCTGTCAATCACATCCCAGAACAGAAAAAGTGGTGGTTGATTTTGATGCTTAAATATTAACATATTCATCAAGCAAATCATAGTCTTTAAAGTGCCAGATAATTCCTTCATAATCCTTAAAAAAAATGACATCCCCATCCGGATTCTGAAGTGTATTAACAATTTCGATATCACTAAGCGTTGCTAAATGCTGCTTTGCACCTTTCATTCTCAAACAGGGTAAGCAAAAGCCGACATCATTCTGAACATCAAAATTTCTTTCGTATTCTTTTTTTTGCTTTATTTCAATATGCATTTCATCTGCAGAAACAAACATATAAGTATTGTTTTCTGAAATCTTTTTGTAACGACCCGCACCCATCAATTTTGTTAAAAAAATGGAATATTTTTCCGCATTTTTCACATGCACTTCAATATGATCAA
>JBDKLG010000187.1:0-21376 GCA_039795695.1 Bacteroidota bacterium | reverse complement strand
ATTTCAGCAGGCCCAGCTTAAATTTAAAAGGCTTTCATCTCTCTCTCCCATACAAATTATCCTCATACCAGGGAATGCTGCAGCAAAAGACCTGGCTCTTCAACTGCAAAAAAAAGGATTGGATCTGAGGGCTATTTTATATCCCTCTGTTCCCAAAGGATTGGAAAGATTAAGAATCGTGTTACACGCATTCAATACCAGGGAAGAGCTGGCTTTATTAATAGCAGCCCTGTCCTAAGAAACCCGTGACCTTCCCGGCCAAATAACAATTCTTTACCTTTGCTTATGCAGCAGGATGAAATCATAGCACAGGTACAAAAGAATTTTGCCATTGGTTCTATAAACCCAATGCAGGTAGCCTGCTGGGAATCAATGCAATACACCGAAGACATTTTATTGCTGTCGCCTACGGGTTCGGGGAAAACACTGGCTTTTTTATTGCCTCTCTGGCAGTTGCTTAAAAGCAATCAACCGGCAGGGGTGCAGTGTCTGGTATTAACACCATCCAGAGAATTGGCCATACAAATTGAACAGGTATGGAAAAAAATGGCCACGGGTTATAAAGTCAGCTGTTGTTATGGCGGCCATGATATGCAGTTGGAGATACAGGGTTTAACAGAACCCCCTGCTCTTTTGGTTGGCACGCCCGGAAGAATTGCCGATCATATCAAGCGGGCAACTTTTGTGTTATCAGGTATTGAAAACCTGGTTTTTGATGAGTTCGATAAATCATTGGCCCTGGGTTTCCAGGAAGATATGTCCTATATCGTAAAATCATTGAATAAGCCCTTTCGAAAGCTCTTTGTTTCGGCTACCGAAAGTATGGAGATACCCGATTTTGCTGCTTCCGACTCACTCACGGTGCTGGATTTCATAACAGCAAAAGAGGCAATAACTGCTTTACAATTGGTAAGGGTTGTTTCTGAAGAAAAAGACAAAGTAACCAAGCTGGCAGATTTGCTGAGTTTTATCAATAAGGAACAGGTATTGGTGTTTTGTAATCACCGGGATGCAGTAGAGAGAACAGCACAATTGCTGCTCGAAAAAGGAATCGAGAATGCATCTTTCCATGGAGGAATGGAGCAAATGCAGCGCGAACAAACCCTTATCCGCTTCAGGAATGGGACCGTTCGTTTTCTAATCGCAACAGATCTTGCAGCCCGGGGGCTGGATATTCCAGAGATCAGGCATGTAGTTCATTTTCATCTGCCCGCTACCGAAGCCGAATTTATACACAGGAATGGCAGAACAGCCAGGATGGAAGCAACAGGAATGGCTTACCTGTTAATGCATACAGATGATCTATTGCCCTACTATATTAAAAAAATGCCCGAGCTCCTGTCATTGCCGCAAAAACTTTCCCTACCCGCCGCTACGGATTGGGCAACCATTTATATCAACGGAGGCAAAAAGGATAAATTGAATAAAATTGATATTGTGGGCTTTTTTACGCAAAAAGGCCAATTGCTGAAGGAAGATATCGGGTTAATTATTGTAAAGGACCGCAATGCTTTTGTAGCAGTTAAAAAGAAGAAACTGAAATCCCTTCTCACACTCGTTCAGCAGGAAAAAATAAAAGGAACCAGGTACAGAATTGCAGAAGCGAGGTAAAGGATTTTTCTAAAGCTGCCGCAAGTTCCTTAATTTTAGAAACAGATTCTAACCAAATGCTTCTTCATAGAAACTTCACTTATTGGATCGATAAACGCATCTGGAAATACTATTTTCTCATGCTCTCCCTGCAGTTGTCTAAGTGAGATACTTTTTGGTATCCGGCCATCATCGGGTACAGGGTTGATTCTTTTGAGTCAACTTCGATTCATGATTTACAATTGTTCATTTCTAATTCTTTTCCATGCCTCATTATCATAGCTTAGGAAATATTCCTCACAAACGTCATACACAGTTCAGGAAACCGGATGGGTCACTCTATTCTGAACAGCTGTTTTCAACAGAAGGTTTCAGCAATGATTATTCTTTGCTTTATCACCTGTATCCGCCAACGCAAATTATTCAAACAGATGAGCCCATCAATAGTATGCCGGAAGTAGCGGAAGAAAAAATGCTGAAACACCGAAGCCTGGAAGGCTTTCAGATACCCCGGGAAACCGATTACCTGAAAAGCCGGAAAGCCATATTGGTAAACAATGACTGCCATATTATTCTAGCAGCCCCTTTGAAAAGCATGAGCGATTATTTTTTTAAAAATGCAGACGCAGATGAGCTGATTTTTATTCATGAAGGGACGGGAAAACTGCTTACACAATATGGCGAAATTCCTTTTGGATACGGCGACTACCTGGTTATTCCCAGGGGCACTATTTACCAGATTAATTTTGATACAGAAAATAACCGGCTATTCATCGTAGAAAGTTTTAGCCCCATCAGGTACCCAAAAAGATACCTGAGTAAGTACGGGCAATTACTTGAACATGCTCCTTTTTGCGAAAGAGATATACGGGTACCGCAGAACCTTGTTGTAAAAGATGAGACAGGAGATTTTCTGATAAAAACAAAAAAGAAAGGTGTGCTCTATGGGTTGCATTATGCACACCATCCTTTTGATGTGGTTGGTTGGGACGGCTGCTGCTACCCGTTTGCATTCAGCATCCATGATTTTGAGCCGATTACGGGAAGGGTGCACCAGCCGCCGCCTGTGCACCAGACATTTGAAGCAAATAATTTTGTGGTGTGCAGTTTTTGTCCCCGCTTATACGATTATCACCCCAATGCAATTCCTGCGCCCTATAACCACAGCAATATTGACAGTGATGAGGTATTGTATTATGTAGCGGGTGATTTTATGAGCAGAAAAAATGTAACCAGGGGAATGATTACCCTTCATCCCGCCGGCATTCCTCATGGTCCCCATCCCGGCGCTGTGGAAAAAAGCATTGGCAAAAAGGAAACACAGGAATTGGCAGTTATGGTCGATACTTTTCATCCGCTTCAACTAACCAAAGAAGCGTTGGAAATTGAAAACAGGGATTATACCATGAGCTGGGCAGAATAGGCCGGGGTATATTGGGACTGCCTTTTTTTTGTAAAGAAAAATCCTTAACTTATCATCCTAAAATTAATTGCCATATGATAAAATTCAGCGACATCAAAATTGGAGACTATGTACAGGCATCGTATGAAGGAAAAATGTGGAATGGAGAAGTAGTTAACCTGAATGGGGATGAAAAACAGGTTTGTGTTCAAACAGAAGTACAGGAATTTTGGTTTGATACAGCGAACCTGCATCCGATACCTCTGAGCGACCAATCTATCCTTGACCTCAATTTTACCAAACAGGTAAATGATGATGGCTCAGTAAAATACATGAAGGGCTCGTTTCGTATTGTAGTGCCGGTAGCAGGCGATTTTTCTAAAATGGAGATTTGGTACAGGGAAGACCGTCGCCATAATCCGGATGTGCATTCTATTCATCAATTGCAGAATCAATATTTGGATATGACCAAAATTCATTTAACCAGCGATCCGATGTAAGGAACAAAAATATACAAGCCAACCTGCAAGCAAACTGTTTGCAGGTTTTTTATTCCCCTTAAATAGGAATAATCCAATTTGAGTAACTTTATCAAATAATGCTGTTCTGTGAAATCATTTCACCTCTTTTGTATCAACATACTAATCGCTTATTCCCTGGGTGCACAGGTTTTTGGCGGTAATCCTGCATCTCTTCACTGGAAACAAATCAATACCGACTCTGTAAGAATCATATTCCCGGAAAGCCTTTCTGTTTATGCGCAACGAATTGCTTCAGTTACGCAAAAGCAGGAACAGGCAGGGTTTCACCGGTTGGGAAACGGGTTCAGGAAAGTGAACATTGTTTTGCAAAACCAAACAATGCTTTCCAATGCCTATGTAAGCCTCGCCCCATTCCGAAGCGAGTTCTATACTTCTCCTGCACAGCAGCTTTTTCAGCTGGGTGCCGTTAACTGGCTCGATAATCTTTCCTTGCATGAATTCAGACATGTACAGCAGTACAATAATTTCAATAAAGGGTTTTCAAATTTTGCTTCTGTTATACTGGGTGAGCAGGGACAGCAAATTGCCAATGCAATGGCTATTCCCGATTGGTTTTTTGAGGGTGATGCCGTTTATAATGAAACCATTTTGTCTGAACAGGGCAGGGGCAGGTTACCCTTATTTCTTGCCGGATACCAGTCTTTGTTTGCGGCAGGTAAAGATTATGCCTATATGAAATGGAGAAACGGGTCTATGCGCGACTATGTTCCCAATCATTACCAGCTGGGCTATTTACTGGTTGCTTATGGCAATCACCAATACGGAAATGAAATTTGGCAAAAAGTTACGGACGATGCAGCTAGGTTTAAACCGTTTTTTTATCCATTCCAGGGGGCAGTTAAAAAACATACTGGCAGTTCTTTCGCACAGTTCACCAATGATGCCATCGGCTATTACAAAAAACAGTGGGATGCGAAGGATGGAATAGTTGATTGGCTTACAACGCTTGTTAAAAATGATGTAACAGATTACCAGTTTCCTTATATGGCTGAAGATGGTTCAGTGATTGCAGTTGGCATGAGCAAAAAAAATATCCCGGCCTTTGTAAAGATAAAAGAAGACGGAACTGTCCAAAAAATTGCGCCGAAAGATATTTCACAGGACCCATATTTTTCTTACAGGAACGGGAAAATAATTTACACAAATTATCAGCCCGACAGCAGATGGGGGAACAGGGATTACAGTAACATTAAAATAGTGGATGTCTCAAATGGGGCAGAAACAACCATACGCAGTCATACCAAATATGCGACACCGGATATTTCAGCAGATGGCAAAACAATCCTGGCTGTTGAACTGAACCCGGATCAGTCATCTTCCATGGTATGGCTAAACCTGTTGGGCCAGGTAGAGGGGGCTTTTCGAAAAGAAGGAATTGTTTTTTCACAGCCTAAATTTTCGAAAGAAGGGCATGGTTTTTTTGTTGCAGAGAGAAAAGACGACGGAGAAATGGCATTAAAAAAATATGCTGCAAACAATCAAACCGAGCCCCGGGTGATCCTTGATTTTTCTAACCGCATCATCGGTAATTTAAATGTACAGGGCGATACCCTGCTCTTTACAACTACTTACCGCGGCAGAGACGAGCTATGGGCCTATATTGACGAGCCGGGAAAAGAAGGTCCCTATCGCATGGCCTCCTATGCTACAGGAATTTACCAGGGAGCCATTAATGCGAAGGGAAATATCATTGGAACCCTATTCACTGCAAATGGGTACCGTTTGGCTTCATTGAAGCCCCTATGGGAAAGAACAGCCCTTCGGGATGAATTAAAACTGCTGTACCTGCCCGATTCAATGGATAGGGCAGGCTATGGCTTTCTAAAAGAGATAAAACTTGCCGGCTACCAGGAAAGCAGGTACCGAAAATCTTTTCAGTTATTTAAAATGCATAGTTACCGGCCTTTTTATGAACAGCCCGAATACTCATTTACCGTATACGGACAAAATGTGCTCAATACCTTTCAATCGGAAATAGCTTATACCTATAATGAAAACGAAGGAAGCCATAAGCTTGGATACAATGGAATTTATGGAGGAACCTATCTTCAGCCAATATTCGGGATAGGGCAAACATGGCAGAGAACAGCTGCCATTAACAAAGACACGCTTGTTAACTGGAACGAAACCGTTGGTTATGCGGGATTGCAATTACCGCTCAATTTTACCGGAGGTGATTTTTTCCGGTTCCTTACCATTCGTGCAACTTATCATATTGATAACATCAAATGGACAGGATTGGGCGAGAAATTATTTACCAACCGAAATTTTTCTTATCTGCAAACCAGTATTGCTTACACTTCACAAATGCAAAAGGCTGAGCAGCATATCTATCCCCATTTTGCCGAATCTTTTTTGTTGCAGTATAAAACGGCGGTTAACCGATACAGGGCTAACCAGGTGCTGGCTTCCGGGACCATCTATATGCCCGGAATTGGCAAGAACCACAATCTCGTGATTAATGGAGCCTACCAAACAAGAGATACCCTGCAGCAATACCTTTTTGCCAATAATTTCCCTTTTTCCAGGGGCTATACCGCAATTGATTTTCCAAGAACCTGGAAAATTGGCCTGAATTACCATCTCCCCCTTGCTTATCCAGATTGGGGTTTTGGCCAGATTGTCTATTTCCTAAGAATCCGCTCCAACCTGTTTTTTGACTATACCGAGGGCAAAAGCCTGCGAACAGGAACTGTATTCCCTTTCCGAAGCCTGGGTACCGAGCTCTTTTTTGATACAAAATGGTGGAACCAGCAGCCCCTGAGCTTTGGAATCAGGTATAGCAGGCTGTTAGACAATGAGTTTAGGGGTAGTACCCAACCCGATAGATGGGAATTCATTTTGCCTGTAAATCTGCTCAAATAGCCTGTTTTCAGCTAAATTTGCCCCTTAGTCCTTTCAAAAAGGGTAGTTTTTCCACATTTTTAAGAATTTTCTCCACTAATTTTTCATATTCCGGATGCATTGTAATATCTTTGCAGCCCCAAAAATTGTATGTCGAAACAACCACTGATTAAACAAGATGGCGTTATTCTGGAAGCCCTGAGCAATGCCATGTTCCGGGTGAAATTGGAAAATGGTCATGAAATACTGGCCACCATCTCTGGTAAAATGAGGATGCACTATATCCGAATTCTGCCTGGTGATAAAGTAGGGGTTGAGATGAGTCCGTATGATTTGAGCAGGGGAAGAATCATTTTCAGGTACAAATAATTATAAAGCGGAATGCTGAAAGCCCAAAGCTGAAAGCCGGATGCAGGAACAGATAAAAAATAAACGATGAAAGTAAAAGCTTCTATTAAAAAACGCAGCGTGGATTGCAAGATCGTGAAGCGTAAAGGAAAACTATTTGTAATAAACAAAAAGAATCCCCGCTTTAAGCAGCGCCAGGGCTAATCACCGATGACTTCCCCCGTTGGAAGCTTTGTCATTATTAACACAGTTAACATTTAAAATAAAAGTATGGCTCGTATTGCCGGTATTGATTTACCAAAAAATAAAAGAGGAGAAATTGGTCTTACCTATATTTTTGGTATCGGACGCTCAACTGCTCAGTATATTCTTACCAAAGCTGGTATTGACTTTGATAAAAAAGTAAACCAGTGGAATGATGAAGAGCAGGCTGCTATCCGTAACATCATTAACAATGAGTTTAAAACAGAAGGTGCTTTGCGCAGTGAAGTTTCTATGAGCATCAAGCGTTTATTGGATATCGCTTGCTACCGTGGCCTCCGTCACCGCAAAGGCTTGCCCGTACGTGGTCAGCGTACCAAAACAAACAGTCGTACCAGAAAAGGTAAGCGTAAGACTGTAGCAGGTAAGAAAAAAGTAGCTAAGAAATAAGGAGTAATCAAGGACCGGTAAAAATAACTGGTCCTTGATTCAATTAAAATAGAAATCCGTTTCACTTGGATATCCCTGAAGGGAAGGAGAGTTGAACGGTTCCCGGCAAACGGGATATTATTGTAACAGACTACCTCAAAAAAGAAAAATGGCTAAACCACAAAAAGCGCAGAATAGTGCAAAAGCTACTGCCAAGAAAAGAGTTGTAAAAGTAGATGCAGCCGGCGAAGTGCGTATCTCAGCAACTTTCAACAACATCATCATTTCCTTTACCAATAAAGCAGGCCAGGTTATCAGCTGGAGCAGTGCCGGTAAAATGGGATTCAAGGGTTCTAAAAAGAATACCCCCTATGCAGCACAAATGGCGGCAGCTGATGCAGCCAAAGTAGCACTGGAAGCTGGTTTGAAAAGAGTGGATGTATTTGTAAAAGGACCGGGTTCAGGACGTGAAGGATCTATCCGTTCTATCTCTCAATCAGGTATCGAAGTTACTTCCATCAAAGACGTAACCCCTTTACCACACAATGGTTGCCGTCCACCTAAAAAACGCAGGGTTTAATTTGAGTTAAAAGTTCATTAGTCGGGAATTTGAAGTAAAAAACCCGGACTGATTGCCCTAAACTTCAGACCAATAAAGGGTGTTTTATCAATTTTAGATTTTTAAGATAAAACGCCGTCATTAAAAAATCACAAAACAAAAAAAATGGCACGTTACACAGGTCCAAAGACCAAAATTTCAAGAATTTTCGGAGAGCCCATTTTGGGTAATGGCAAATGGTTGGGTAAGAACAGCAACCCTCCCGGCCAGCATGGTGCAGCACGCAAGCGTAAAACCCTGGGTGAATATGCATTGCAGTTAAGAGAAAAACAAAAGGCAAAATATACTTATGGTGTATTGGAGCGCCAGTTCCGCAAAACTTTTGAAGAAGCCCAGCGTTTGAAGGGTGTAACCGGTGAAAACCTGATCAAATTACTGGAAGCGCGTTTGGATAATACCGTATTTCGTTTAGGTTTAACAGCCAGCCGCCCTGAAGCAAGACAGTTGGTTAACCACAAGCATATCCTGGTAAATGGAGAAACAATGAATATTCCTTCTTACCAGTGTAAGCCGGGTGATATCATTACCTATAAACCAAAAAGTGCCGACAATTCTGCCGTAACAAGCAAGAACCGTGGTAAAAACCCCAAGTTCAGCTGGCTGGACTGGAATGAGAATGAAAAGAAAGGTACTTTCATTACCTACCCTGAGCGTGAGAGTGTTCCTGAAAACATCAAGGAGCAGCTGATTGTAGAATTGTACTCTAAATAATCTGGATGGGCAATGGTGAATAAAACCCTTATTCACCATTTACTATTCACTTCAAATATTTTCCTTCTCGCCTCATGTGGGTGCGGAGATAAACAAGTAAAAACAAGTTTTAATATGGCCATATTAAGCTTTCAGAAGCCCGATAAGATCGTTTTACAAAAAGCAAATGATTTCGAAGGTCAATTCGAATTCCGTCCTTTAGAGCCAGGCTTTGGTCTGACTATCGGAAACGCTTTACGCAGAGTATTATTGAGTTCATTAGAAGGGTATGCCCTGATCGGTATCAAAATCGAAGGTGTTGACCACGAGTTTGCTACCATCAAAGGTGTAACAGAAGATGTTACTGAAATCATCCTTAACCTGAAGCAGGTACGCTTCAAAAAGCATGTTGAGCATGATGTTGTTAATGAAAAAATCACCCTGTCTTTAAAAGGCCGCACTGAATTTACGGCAGGTATGATTGGCGAGTTATCACAAAGCTTCCAGGTAATGAACCCTGAGCTGGTCATCTGCACCATGGATACAACCGCTAAAATGGACATAGAATTAACTATTGCCAAAGGCCGCGGATATATTCCTGCAGAAGAAAATAAAATCAAGGATTCTGTATTTGGATATATCGCCATCGACTCTATTCACACGCCCATCAAAAACGTAAAATACGCTATTGAAAACTACCGTGTGGAGCAAAGAACCGACTATGAAAAACTGATTCTGGATGTTGCTACCGATGGAACCATCCATCCGGAAGATGCCGTTAAACAGGCATCACGTATCCTGATTCAGCACCTGATGATTATTACAGACGAGAACATCACTTTCGATAACAAAGAAGACAAGAAAGAAGATGTGGTTGATGAGCATGTATTGCAATTACGCAAAGTATTGAAAACACCTCTGGAAGATTTAGACCTTTCAGTACGTGCTTTCAATTGCTTAAAAGCCGCTAAAATAAACAGCCTGAGCGAATTGGTACAATACGAACAGGAAGACCTGATGAAATTCAGAAACTTTGGACAGAAATCACTTTCAGAAATTGAACAGGTATTAACTGAAAGAGGCCTGAGCTTCGGAATGGATCTGAACAAACTCGGATTAGACAATTTAGATAACTAAGCTATCTGCCAGAGCGTAAGATTATGAGCCCCGCTCATAATACCCAACTCAAACAATAGCCATTACATCACATCTTGTAATTCCTGACACGGTACAAGATTTAAAACAAACGTCACATGAATCACGGAAACAAAAACAACCATTTAGGCCGTAAAAAGGCACACAGGGTGGCATTATTGCAGAACCTGGCCAGCCAACTGATTACCCATAAGCGCATCGTTACTACGCTTGCTAAGGCCAAAGCTTTAAGGGTTTATGTAGAGCCATTGATAACCAAGACCAAAAAGAATGCATCGGCAGAGCAGATCAGCCATAATCACCGCCTGGTATTTGCAGAATTACAGGATAAACTGGCAGTAAAAGAACTGTTTACTGTTATTGGACCAAAAATAGCTTCCCGTCCGGGCGGTTATACCAGGATCCTGAAATTAGGCATCCGCCCCGGCGATAATGCTGAAAAAGCCATGATTGAACTGGTTGATTTCAATGAGATCTATGGTAAGGGTGTTGATAAAGCGGCTGAACCGGCTAAGAAAACACGTCGTAGCCGTGCACCTAAAAAAGCAGAAACTGCTGAACCAGCTGCCGAAGCTACCGTTGAAACCCCTTCTACAGAAGAAGAAAAAGCTGCTGAATAATTGATGAAGCGCTATTAAAATACAAAAAGGCATTCCGATTTATCGGGATGCCTTTTTTCTTGTGTGGATAGTGTGAGAAACTATATCTGCATAATTAAAGAAGATGAACTTTTTTTGCAATCATAATCGCAACCCTTTCATATGAATCCAGCCAAACAACCCGCAGTTTTATTCTTAGCAGATGGTCATGTATTTCATGGCCGGTCATTTGGATATACAGGTACAGCTACCGGCGAAATATGCTTTAATACAGGAATGACGGGCTACCAGGAAGTATTTACAGATCCAAGCTATACCGGGCAGATACTGATTATGAACAATGTGCACGTGGGAAATTACGGGGTTAAAAAAACAGATGTAGAAAGCAAATCGGTAAAAATTCATGGGCTAATTGCAAGAAACCTGGAAGAGCAATTCAGCCGTTTTCAGGCCGAAGGCGATTTAAACAGCTATTTGATAGCCAATAAAATTGTTGCCATTGAAGGGATTGATACAAGGGCCTTGGTAGCACATATCCGCACGAAAGGAGCCATGAACTGCATCATTTCTACGGAAATTCTGGAAACGGATAAATTGAAAGAAGCCCTTGCCAAAGTACCCGATATGGATGGCCTGGAGCTGGCCAGTACCGTTAGTACCAGAGAAGAGTATGAGTTGGGTGATGTGAATGCAGCTGTAAAGGTTGCTGTGCTTGATTTTGGCGTGAAAGAACATATTCTGGAATGTTTGGTGTCGAGAGGTGCACATATACGTGTTCATCCAGCTAAAACGGGATTGGACAGACTAAAAGAATTTAATCCCAATGGCTATTTTATTTCCAACGGACCCGGCGATCCTTCCGCCATGCCCTATGCCATTGAAACGCTGAAAGATATTCTGAAAGAGAATAAACCGGTATTCGGTATTTGTTTGGGTCATCAATTGCTGGCACTGGCAAATGATATCCCCACATTCAAAATGCACCATGGGCACCGTGGATTGAACCATCCTGTAAAAAACATCATTACTGGACAATGTGAAATAACCACTCAAAACCATGGTTTTGGCGTAGATCCCGAAGCTGTTCGCAAACATCCGAATGTAGAAGTAACCCATATAAATCTGAACGACGATTCCATTGAAGGCATCAGGCTGAAAGACCGCCCCGCTTTTAGTGTGCAATACCATCCGGAAAGCACACCGGGTCCGCATGATAGCCGATACCTGTTTGACAGGTTCATCGAAATGATTCAATCACAGCAGAACTAAATAACCAGGAAAAGGCGTCTTCAGGATGCCTTTTTTGATGCCTTGTTTTTTGTACTATCTTAGACATATGAAAATTGCCATCATCAACGGACCCAACCTGAATCTCCTTGGAAAAAGGGAAACAGGTATCTATGGAAACCAAGCTTTTGATTCCTATCTGGAAGAGTTGAAAACAAAATTTCCTACTGTTGAGTTTTATTATTTTCAAAGCAATATCGAAGGGGAATTGATCGACGTACTGCAAAAAACCGGGTACAGCTATGATGGCATTGTGCTTAACCCTGGAGGATATACCCATACTTCGGTAGCTATTGGTGATGCCATTGCAGCTATCCAGTCTCCTGTAATAGAAGTACATATCAGCAATGTTCATTCAAGGGAAAGATTCAGGCATTTGTCGCATGTTTCAGGTAAATCCGTGGGGAGTATCTTTGGCCTGGGGTTGAAAGGATATGAGCTGGCCATTCAATGGCTGATTGAAAACAAATAATTTTCTTCCCGTTCTCACAGGCAAGATGGAAAAATATCAAAAGAAAGTTTATTGGCTGATACTGATTGTATCGCTGGTTAAAATCATAGCCGCTTCATTGATTGAATTGGGGAATGATGAAGTGTATTACTGGACCTATGCCATTCAGCCCGACTGGAGCCATTTTGACCACCCGCCAATGGTTGGATGGCTGATACGGTTAACTACATTGAACCTCCACTGGATAAGTGATCTTAGCCTGAGAGCCGGAAGCATTGTTTGCGCAGCGATTTCAACCATGCTCATTTTTAAGACCGGTACACTGGTTGCCAATCCTAAAACAGGATGGTATGCTGCATTGATTTATAACTGTTCAATTTATACAGGTATCATAGCAGGACTGTTTATCCTTCCCGATTCTCCGCAAATGCCATTCTGGACAGCTGCATTGTATTATATGTCAAAAATCATCCTGAATCAGGGTGATAAAAAAACAAATAACTGGCTGATTCTTGGCTTACTGGTTGGCTTGGCAACTCTCTGTAAAGTACATGCATTATACTTATGGGCGGGCTTCGGATTATTTATTTTAACGAACAGACCCCAATGGTTGCTTAATTGGCGCTTATACCTTGGCTTCCTGGTTACGCTTGTTTCTGTGACCCCCATTGTTTATTGGAATATAGCCAACAACTTTATTACATACCGATACCATTCTGAAAGGGTGGCACATACCACTGTTCAATGGGATATGTTGGGCAGGGAAATTGGCGGAGAATTTGCTTACCAGAATCCGGTAATACTTGTTTTAATTATTGTTGCGCTGGCCGCACTCATCAATAAAAAAATTAATTCACCCGGCCCTGGTATCATTAACTGGCTTTTATGCATGAGTTTGCCCATGATATTCCTTTTTTGGGGGGTATCACTGCTGAATCCAACATTACCGCATTGGAGTGGCCCTGCTTACTTGCCGCTGTTTTTAATTGCTGCCATTTATCTCGATAAAAAAACAGCCAGTCTATTTCCGGTATTTGCAAAACTTGCAGGCGGTTTTTTATTTTTTATATTAATTGCAGGAATAGCTTTAATACGCTTGTCTCCTGTGAATTTTGGCAGCAAGGAAAAGGAAAATTATGGCGAATACTGTCCCACATTAGACCTGTCGGGCTGGAAGGATTTTAGCAAACAGTTTTCATTGCTGGTCGCAACTGATCAACGTAATGGGGCAATGCAGTTTCAAAGCCCAATTCTGGTGAATAAATGGTTTCCGGGCGGTCATATCGAATTTTATACGAGCAGGTTAGCAGCATTGCCTGTGATAGGTATTGGCAACCTGGATGACCTGCATAAATTTGCCTGGCTGAACAGGGACCGTCCTGCACTGAAATCAGGAATGGACGCCTATGCCATCGTGCCTTCCAATCTCCCTGCAAATATTACTGAACTGTATGGAAAATTTTTCGCAGTTATTGAAGAACCCGTCGTTATTGATCAAACAAGAAACGGGGGAGTGGTGAGGCATTTTTATATTTATCGCTTAAAAAACTGTGTACGAATTCCCGGGCAGTTTTGAGCAGGAGTTCCTGGGCAGCTGAAATTGTTTCTACTTATTGCCGCTGCTGTCGGGAGGATTTTTTATCTCAATATCCTTTTCTTTTTTTGCGAACATGGTTTCAAAATCTTTCCTGTAGGATATACTCACGCCCTGCCTGTTTCTTCTGCTGAAACTGTTGCCGCTCAAATCAAGGCTATTCTTATTGAAGACGATCAAACGAAGTTTTTTGTCCTGCGTAAGGATAAACTCAATATTCACATTGGGTAGCCACTGCACATTCCCATTTTGAATATTGGAACTACCGATGTTAAAATCGATATCACTACCAACGGTAACAATAATTTTATCCTGCGCAAATGCATAACCCAGCTTTAAATCAACCCTTGTTCTGTCAAGTTGATTGTTGGATAAATTACCGGCATTGATATCCCCGGCCGAATTAATAATACTGGAACTGCTGTAGATACTGGCGCCAAGGTCGAAACGCAAACTTTTATCCCCCGTTATTTTATATAACAGATTTGAAATGGCTTTGTTAACACTTTTCGTAAGAACTTGCGAAATAGTGTTATAGCCAAGAGATTTGATGGAGTAAGGACTTATTCCCGCACTGGCCGCACCAAAACCGTTTTTAGGGGCAAAAGAGTTAAAGAGAATGAGGAAAGCCACCTGGTTCAGAATTTCAAGCTGATCTTTTTCCAGCCTGTTTAAGTATTGCACAAATTCATTGTCAGATTTTACCGGGCTTCCCTGCGGAAAATCAAGTTTGAATGTGATACCTGGCTGGTTTAGCTTTTCCCTCAGCTGTGCAATTACATAAACATCGCCTCTGTAACCATTAACAGCAGGACTCAGGTTTAAATTACTTACCAGCTCACTTAAACTAATTCTTTCGGCTGTGTATTGGGCATTGATATGGATATCTGCCTTAAAGGGGTCGCCGGTCCATTCAATATAATTGCCATCTTCAGGCAATAATTCAAATGGCTTACGTATCAGCCCCTGAAAGTTGAAAACATAATCACCTCTGTCAATCGTATACCTTCCCCTGATGGAAAGGGGCTCAATACTTCCAGCCCTGATTTTTAATTTACCGTCACCCCTTGCTTTAATTACATCGCCGGAAAGTTCATCCAGTATCACATCAATCTGCACCAGTTTGCTCGCAGTTATATCAAGGTCAACGGTTAAATTGAAACTGCTTTTTTCACCCTTCTTCTCCATTTCAGTACCGTATTGCCTGAATACGATAAAATCGGCATTGCCACTTTCCCTGCTGATAGAATTGGGGATATAAATATGAGAACTGTCGGTAGATTCAGCTACAATCGTCATTTTGGCGTCCGTTTCCGGTCCTTTGAGTTTTAGGCTGGCTCTTCCTATGGCTTTCCCGTAAAATTGCTGGTTGTCTACTGACTTGGTATCAATCAGTAACATTTTATCAGTCGACAATT
Organism: Bacteroidota bacterium; assembly: GCA_039795695.1. GTDB lineage: Bacteria > Bacteroidota > Bacteroidia > Chitinophagales > Chitinophagaceae > Sediminibacterium. The sequence goes on along the minus strand of JBDKLG010000187.1, from coordinate 6,207 downwards.
CAAAGTCGAAAGCCAGGTTTTTAAACCCTTTCTCTGTTAGTTTTCCTTTTACCTCACCTTTGTTGTCAAATTTGTCGTGAATGGTGAATTTCCCAAAATCAATGCCATCATCCAGAAAACTGATTTCTGCAGAATCAATCCGGTAATAGACCTGCGAGTAGTTCACTTTCATTCCCGCATCCCTTAAACTTATTTTTCCATGTAAATCAGGCGCATTCGGGTCGCCGCTGATTGTTAGATCCCCATGTGCCTGTCCTTTAATATCGCTGAATAAATCGCTTAAAAATTTATGAAGGATATCAATTTTTGTATGTTCTAATTGTAGGGTTGTGGTAAAAGATTTGCCGGAACTGTCTTTTAAATTATAATTTCCTTTTGCTGTAAATCGATATTCATCATTGGGCGATTCTACAATGAAAGGAATATTTCCGGTCGCATTGTCGTAAGATGCTTTGATGTCTACTTTACCCAACGAATCATTGTCTATCCGGAATTGTTCTGTTTTTAAATCAGCGCTAGCATTGAATTTCCCGGTAATATCTGTCAGCAATATATTGCCATTGGTAATGCCTTGCAGTCTCGGCTCTTTGAATAACAGTGAGGTCAAATCGCCCAGAATAAGATTTTTGATGCTTATACCCAGGTTGTTTTTTTTGTCGTCAGTGGCAGCAGGAATGGAAGCGATATGGATTTCTTCAAATCCCTGTGTTAAATGAAGGTCTTTGGCCTGAACGGTGTTTTTGCCAAAAATCAGTTCGCCTGATTTTTCGATTGTCCATTTCTTTTCATTCAATAAAAAGGTGGAGGGCTGAAACTGAATCCTGGCACCATCGGGCAATGTATACACATCTGCAGACAGATCTGTTAAATGAATATTATTCGATTCACTGGTTATGATATTTATTTTTGAGAAATCGTTTTTTGAAACAATGTGCAGGCTTGTATTGGGTAAGCTTAGTGATTTGCCTACCTGAAAACTATTGATATTTCCGTTGAGCGATAAAGTATCCTTATCACCCCGGCCCTTCAGGTCAATCCCGCTAAACCCAAAGTCTGAATACCTGCCAAAAGGGATAGAAAGGTCAAGGGCAATTTTATTTAACCTGGTATCTAATGAGCCTGTTGCTTTGGTGTCATTAAAACCCGAAAGCCCTGCACCAAATAAACGAATATACGGCTCGATATAAGCTGTGGAAATGGCAAAACTGAAAGACTGGTTTTGGGGGATGGATTTTGGCTGGTTAATATAAGTTGGGAAATACCTGGTGAGAAGCGATTGAAAGCTTGCAGGAAGGTCAATGATGCTGAATTTACCTTTGATGGAAGCGCTGAAATCCGGGCTTGCCAGTTCCAGTATTTTAATTGAATCAACCAGATGGGAAGAAAGCGACAATGAATCAAATGAAAGCTTGTTTATTTCATTGGAAATGCTAGCATTGATAAGCTTGGCTGAGCCTGCGAAATTGTCAATATTGGTTCCTGTAAAATTCACATCTAAAAGACCGGTAAGTTTGATGGGGTTCTTATATAAATTTAAATTCTTAAAATCGGCATGTACCAGGTCTCCCACTATATTATACTTTGGAAGTTCTTTAGACAAATCAATTTCAAGCGAACTGGTGAAGTCAAGATTTGGGTCGTTGACTTTTATTTCACCGGTAAAATATTTTTTCTGGAAAGTGCCATTGGTGAAAATATTGGAATAGGTATAGTGGTTGTATTCAAGAGAACTAAGATTGCCTTCAATGGATGTTTTTAATTTGGCCATGGTGAAACCACTCCCGGAAATTTTGCCGTTAAAATCTGCCAAACCCAAGCTGGTATCATTCAGGAATTTGCCGATATTGAACCGGCTGGTCTCAATTGCACCGGAATAAACAGGTTCCTTTCCATTTGGAAGCTGAAGACTGATATCGGTTTTGAATGCCCCGAGTTTTGTACTGAAATTACCTGCTGTAACAAAATTGATGGGAGTACCATTAAAATTACCACGGTAGATGATATCACCCAATGCAGCAAGGTTAGGGGAGCTTACCCCTTTGAGCGATGGTATTAAAACACCCAAATCATAATAATTGGTTTGTAAAACACCATTGGAAAACCCAATTTTTGTACGGTCGATATTGGGTAATCCGGTCATTTTGAGATTTCCATAAATAGCCGTCGTCATTCCAACCCTTGCTACTAAATTGGGAATATTGAAATCAGCAACAGTGCCGTTAAAGTTGCCGGATAAAACCACTTCTTTCCGCCAATTTTTTACGTCGTTTGTAAAATAAGCAATATCATCGCTGTTTATTTTTGCATTCCTGAATTGGGCTTTCATGAAAACCTTAGAGATATAATCACCAAAATCTTTGTTGAAATCCTTAAAATGCATTGCATAATAATCTGATAATTTACTCCTGCCTGTTTGCAAATCCAGATTCGACAACTCCATGATTTGAGGTGTCAATTTAAAAGCTGTTTTCAATTTTCTCAATTCAAGTCCACACCTGTCTTTGACCCGTATGTCAATCAGCGATTTGATGGTGTCGTTTATAAATGATACATTTTTTAAAGTGCCATTCAATTTGCTTAATTGGATATGGGCACCGTCAAAAATGGGCAGGGGTTTGTCCAGGTCATCGTCAAAAAACAACTGGCTGTTCCTGATAGAGATGTCTGCAACAGCAACGGATATTCCGGCTTCATTAAAATACATGCCGCTATCGGCAACTGCTTTTTTCAGGTGATTTACGGGAGGCTTCAATGCCTTAAGCTGCTGTATTCCAAAAAAACTGTTGTCAAGTTTGATTGAGTTGACGGCATAACTGTTCTTTGCAAAATCCATGTTTTCAGCATCCAGTAATAAGCTGCCTAAACGGATGGTCATTCTTTCTCCAACCCAAAGATCCTCTTTCACGAAAGACACATTTTTTAAGTCAAGCACTTTTAGGTTTAAGTCAATTGGTTTGCTGGCAGTTTTTTTTGGGTTGGGTGAGGCAAAAAAATCGACCAGGTATTTGAAATTCCAAACACTGTCTTTTCTGTGCAGGTTAATTTTGGCTTCCTCAAGCCCGATGTATTTTAGTACGATTTTGTCCTTGATGAAGAACCAATCTGTTAGTCGCACTTTTAACTGACCAGCATATAGTAAACTATCGCCATGCCGGTCTCTGACAAGGGTTTTTTCTAAATTGATGCTGTTAAATAAGGAAAAACTAACTTTTTTGATGGAGACTTCCGTTCCCAGCTGTTCCGAGAGCTTTTTGGTAGCATAACTTACCAGTTTGTTTTGCACCCATTCGGTTTGAATGGCGATGGCCAATACAAAAAGAAAGACCAGCAGGGAGACCAAAATTTTTCGGAATATTTTTAAGCTGCGCTTCAGGGCAAAGGTTATTTAGGTGGTAAAAATAGGTAATCATAGCCGTAGGGCAAATTCAGTACCAAAGCTTTGTATTTTTAAAAATAAATGACTATTTCCCGGTTTTTTCACTTTTTGTATCGACATGCAGGGTAGGTTCATTTATAAAGGGGAAAACTCAATTGAAGGCAGTTTGAAAGACTTTGCCGTAAATTAGCGGATGTATTAATTCAGCCTACTATGAAACTTTTTTTTGTAACAGCTTTTTTAACTCTTTTACTTGCCTGCACCGGTAAAGAGAAACCGGGTGAAGTGGAAGCGCATCTTAAAAAAGCAATGACCAATTTTTTGTATGAAAAAGTAAATTTTGATTCAAGCAGGGTTAAATACGAGGTAACTGCTGTCAATTATTTCGCAGACGACGGGTTCTATCAATGTGATTTTATTGTTAGAATGAGATTGCCCGGTAAGGATACGACAGGTTCTATGAAAGCCAGGGTAGCCCGGGATTTTTCGAAAGTAGTGCGAGAATTGTAATGCGTTTATTTGTTTAGGTGCGGACTGCTAAAGCCCAATTTTTTCAACCCTTTTTTTATTTCCGGGTTGCGCATAAATAAATTCCAAAGCAGGCCGGTCCGGTAGTTCTCAATCATAACGATAATCGGTCCCTGGTCAATGGCCAGGTAAGAGTTGGCATACCAGTTCCGGGTTTCATTGAACGCGTCAATAAAGCCATAGTTGCCCCATAGTTTAGCACCCTGGTCAAAATAGAAATGTTTGAGTGCTTTCATCGACAATTCAGGGGTATAAGGGAATGCAGATAATGCAGCCGTGGGTGTAATGGTTCCATGATCGTTTTCGGGGGAATGTGCGTCATAGCCATTGTATGTATCACTGGCCGTTAATCCCCAGCAATTTTCTCCGTAACCCTTGAATTTATTAGGGTTTGATACACAATGGCTATAGTTAATCAGGGTATGGTTTTTGTTTTGTTCCCAGTAATCGGCATACCTGTCTTTTAACTCTCTGGGGTCAAGCCCGAGGAAGGAATATTGTGAAAAAAACAGTGGCCCCCCATAATCGAAGCCAAGGGGGAGTTTGTAGCCATAAAAGGTTTTTCCATTGTTAAAAAAACTATTTTTTGCCCATCCCTGGTGGTATACTGTATCGCTAACCGGATATCTTTCCCCTGCTGCAGCCAGTACATAAGCAATCAGGCATTCATTATAGCCCCTGACCTGGAAATTCATTGCCCATCCGTTATTGGGGCTCCAATGCCAGTAAAGCACTTCTTCGCCATTTTTGGTAAACCAGTTCCATTCAATATCGTTCCAAAGCCAGCTGATCCTGTCCCGTATTTCTGTTTCTATATGATTGGTGCCGGTAAAATATTGTTTTGCGCATAATAGGCCCTGAAACAGGTAAGCGGTCTCAATCAAATCCGCACCATCATCTTTTCTGCTGAAAGGAATGGTTTTGCCGGTTGCTCCATCCAGCCAATGCGGAAATACACCATGGTAAGCATTTGCTTTTGATAAAAACCGCAGCATTTTCAGCAAATGCCTGGCTGCAGTATCCCTGCCGATCCAGCTTCTATTGGTTGCAACAATCAGGGCCATCACGCCAAATCCTGTGCCACCGGTCGTTACAACCTCATCGCCATAATCATATGCCGTATTGCTTCTTTCTCTGGCCATGCCGCTCAGAGGATGAGCGAAATTCCAGAAATAGCGGAAAGTTTGTTTTTGTACAAGGGTTAATAAGGCTGTATCTGCAATGGTTTTATCTGCAGGTGGTGTTTTAATAGACGAAGTCCTTTGTGCATAGGTTGGGGTATATAAAAAAATACATGCAGTAAAAGCAAGGATAATTTTCATAGCAGTTTAAGCTGTTTGCCTGATAAATGTAGGCAATGAAAAGAAGCAGGCATTAAAAAAATACGCGTTCTTCCGATGTATAACTTTTTTTGAATTCTTTGGGGGTACAGCCTTTTTTCTTTTTAAATATCCGGTTGAAATTTGAGATATTGTTAAATCCTGTCTGGTAAGCTATTTCAGCTATGGATTGTGTGGTATCGATTAAAATTCTGGTGGCATGCCCGAGCCTGATCTCTGTAAGGCTGTCAATGAATGTCATCCCGGTCCTGGCTTTAAAAAACCTGCTGAAAGCCGACTCAGCCATATTGGTAAGCCCTGCTACTTCGCCCAGGGAAATGGGTTTGTCAAAATGTTCATTCAGGTATTCCATCACCCTTTCAATCCTTCTGCTGTTGTAGGAGATGTGTTCGTTGTTGTTAAAAGTAGAATTGGATAGAATTCTGGAATGCCTTGAAATGGAGAGTTCATGAAGAATGGACATCAGTTCAAAAACAGAGTCGAAACCGTCTTTTCTGTTCAGTCGCTGAATTCGATAGGCAAGTAGGGAAGCTGTTTCGTAAGAAAATAAAATTCCCCTGAGCGAGTTTTCGAGCATGGTTCTGAGAAAGCTCAATTGGTTGCGCCTTAAAAATTTTTCATCGAACAGGTCTTTGTGAAATTGAATGGTTACTTCTGTTATTTCAGTGCTTTTGCATTTATGGGTGAACCAGCTGTGCTGCAGGTTAGGGCCTACAAGTACCAGTTCATATTCACCTATTTCTTCCACATGATCGCCCACCACTCTTTTCGCTCCCTTGGCATTTTTGATAAAGTTCAGTTCGAACTCCTCATGGTAATGAACCGGGAAGTTTAATTCAGTTTTGGTGCGTGAGAAAACGGTAAAACAATCAGAGGGAGTGAGCGGAGTAATTTCCCTGAGAATTTGTACCTTTTTTTTCATGATTTTTTTTGAATCCGTTGGGTTAGGAAAATAAAATACCT
>JBDKLG010000186.1:0-6229 GCA_039795695.1 Bacteroidota bacterium | reverse complement strand
GCTTCGAGTATTTCGGAACTGAACTGTTCCGATAGGAACTTATCCATATTTTCCTTTGAATTGAACCGGGCATAGGTATCAACAAATGCCTTGCGGCTGAAAATGGCAATTGCGCCGGCATCGGCTGCATTGGCTTTACGAATCTTCATAAATGGTTATGCATTCAGGCAGTTTTCAATCACCATTGCGCTGGCACCACCGCCTCCATTACAAATTCCTGCCGCACCGTATTTTGCATTGTTTTGTTTTAACACATGTAGTAGTGTAACGATGATTCTGGCACCACTGCATCCAAGGGGGTGCCCCAGTGAAACAGCACCACCATGCACATTTACCTTAGCAGGGTCCAGTTTCATTTGCTGCATATTGGCGATGCCTACAACGGAGAAGGCTTCATTTAATTCAAAATAAGCCATATCGTTCATTTGCAAACCAGCTTTTGCCACGGCTTTGGGAACCGCCATCGAAGGTGTGGTGGTAAACCATTCTGGGGCCTGTTCTGCGTCTGCATAGGCCCTGATGATTGCCAATGGCTTAAGTCCCATCGATTCGGCTTTTTCCTTGCTCATCAATACCAGCGCAGCTGCTCCGTCATTCATGGTAGATGCATTGGCGGCAGTGATGGTTCCCTCTTTTATAAAAGCGGGTTTTAATTCCGGGATCTTATCAAATTTTACATTGAATGCTTCTTCATCCTTTGAGAAGAGTATGGGGTCGCCCTTTTTTTGCGGGATGGCAACAGGTACCAGTTCGGCCGAGAACAGCCCTTTTTCAATGGCAGCCTGGCTTCTTTGGTAACTCTGAATGGCAAATGCATCCTGGTCTTCTCGGCTGATCTTGCATTCTTTTGCGCACAATTCTGCCGCATTACCCATTGCATAGTTGTGGTAAACATCTGTTAAGCCATCTTTTGCCAGGCCATCTACCATGGCTACATTACCATACTTATTTCCCCAACGCATACTGGGGCTGTAAAAAGGCACATTACTCATGCTTTCCATACCGCCGGCAACAATTGTGTCGGCATCTCCCAATAAAATCGATTGTGCTGCCAAAGCAATTGCCTTCATCCCGCTTGCACAAACTTTGTTGATGGTGGTAGCGATTACCGAATCCGGTAATCCTGCAAATTTGGAAGCCTGGCGGGCAGGAGCCTGACCTGTATTGGCCTGCAGTACACAGCCCATCATCACTTCTTCAACAAGAGCTGGCAGGATGCCGGCTCTTTCAACAGCTGCCTTAATAGCGATAGCACCCAGTTGTGGTGCAGAAAAATCCTTTAATGTGCCACCAAAACTTCCAATAGGGGTTCTTACTGCAGATAGGATATATACTTCTCTTGTTTTCATGCAAAAAATTTAAACAAAGATAGGAAATTACACTAACGGTTGTTAGTTTTATAATCAATTAGCCAAATTGAATTAGGGGAATTTTCCCGTTTTTTAACTCTTTCAACAAACATAGTTTTATCCAGGCAAAAAAATACGCAGGATAAAAAAGATTTATGGACAGAGCAAAAGACCAACAAAAAATCAGGAAATCGCGTGCATCCAATTTTCTATACTGGATGTTTACCATTTATCATTATTTATTTGGGCTGTGCGGGTTAATCGCATCTATTTTGATTGCGACAACAAATCATTCTGTAAGCAGGACGCTTGCCGCCGGAATTTCAATAATCTGCATCTCCCTGTTTGCAAGTATTCAACCGGATCATAAGCACAGAAGGATTGAGACAGGCTGGCGTTCGCTGGATGAAAAACTCAATAATTAATATCCTGTAAATGAACAGGGCTTCTGCTCATTTAACTTTAATCAGACTGTACCAATTGAATGCCGGTTTTGGTAAAGGCAATTTTTTGTTGTTTGTAGAGACTGCCCGTGGTCATTTTAAATGTTTTTTTACTCATACCAAAGAAATCATAAATCTCCTGGGGATCTGATTTATCATGATAAGGTAAGTACCCATTGTGCTCGGCCAATAAGCGCAATATTTTTCCCGCTTCGTCCTCAACTTTCTGAAAACCGGGTTTACCCAATACAACGTCGATTTTATTATCGGGTCTGATGGTTTTTACAAAACCCTCCATCCGATCGCCGATTGCCAGTTTGGTAAATACTTCATTGCTGTGCAGGATACCGGTATGTTTATTATTAATGATCATCACATAACCCAGTTCAGAAGGTCGATATACAACCAGGTTTACCAAATCCTTTTCTTTTACAGTGAGCGAATCATTACTGAGCAATGAGTCTATTTTTTCTGTTGCAGCCACCCTGCCGGTTTGTTCATCGATGTATAATTTAACCAGGTATTCTGCTCCTTCCCGCATTCCGCCCAACTGTTTTGATTTGGGAACAAAAAGGTCTTTCATCAGGCCCCAGTCAAGAAAAGCACCCATACCCGTTACAGCAACGGCTTTCATTTTCACAATTTCGCCTACACAGGCTTTTGCTTCCTGGGTAGTTGCAATCAAGCGATTATCAGAATCATGGTAAACAAAAACCTTGAGTTCATCTCCAATGCTTAGTCTGGGAGGGGCGAATCTTTTGGGCAATAAGATACCTTCGCCACCATCTTCCAGGTAGAAGCCAAACTCTAATTTCCTGCTCACTTTCAATATGTTATACTGCCCTACTTGAACTGTTTCCATGTTTTTTTGGTTATTCCGTGCTGCAAAGGTACGATTCTTTGATTTGAGCCTGTTTTTGTATCGCCAGGCCCGGTTTTAGTCAAATGTTTATATGTTAGCAACTTTCGAACCACTCAAAAGCAAGCATTTGATATTTTGCGCCGATATGACCCGAAAGCCGATCTTAGTTTTATTTGTTTTACTGTTGATGTTTTCTTCTGCTGCCTTTTCACAACAGGTTAACGGACATTGGTTTGGTTTGGGAGTGATTAAAACTTCCAATGAGTACGATACCTATCTATCCGAACTGGTTATCCGTCAGAAAGGCAAAAATATATGGGGCGAATTGAATTATTATTTCAAAGACAGTTTGGTAAAAGTGCCCATTGCGGGAAGTTTTAATGACCAGTCCAGGGTACTGCAAATACAGCCATTCCCGATGATTTATTATCGATCGCCCAATGCACGAAACAGTATCGACTGTTACTTGTCGGGCAATTTTTCATTGGTTGTTTCCAAAACAGAATCAGTTTTAACGGGTATTCTTAAAACGGATGAAGCCCATAAGTATACGGTACCTGATATCAAATTCAAATTTACCCGTTCGAACGATACCCTGCCGCTGCTAAGGGAAACGCCTATTGCTGAAAAGACTGCAGCGGTTAAAACGGAACCTATGGCAGCAACAGTTGCACCAGTTCTTATCACCGAATCTGCTTTGATTGCTTTTGAAAAAAGAGAAAAAGTGTTTACCAAAGAACTGGAAGTGAACAACGATTCTCTGAGGATTGAAATATATGACAACGGACAAATAGACTACGATTCTGTTTCACTGTTTCTCAATAACCGGCAGGTGCTAAAAAAATCCATGCTTACACACAGGGCCATCCGGCTAACACTTGCCTTAGACCCTTTGTTGGAGTTTAATGAATTGAGCATGCTGGCGGAAAACCTGGGAATGGTTCCTCCCAATACGGCAGCCCTGGTTATTTATGACGGAAAACTGAGGTATGAAACCCTGCTAAGCAGCGATTTAAATAAGACTGCCACTATCCGCATCAGGAAAAAGAAATGAGCGGTATTTAGCAATTCTCTGAATGGGTTGTAACTGCAAGCTGGGCCTGAGGCTCCGGTTTTATGCAATAATTACTGATGGCTGATCAGTTGTGCATGTAACTTTTTGGCAAGCCCCTCTGCTCCCCAGCGCATTACAACATCATGGTTGTAATTGAAAGCGGGTTTCAGCATGAATGAAAGGTAGTTCATCCATGCTTTATTGGTAATGACGGTCCAGTTATACTGAACAAAACATATTTCATTTTTTTCTTCAAAAAACCATTCACCGATGCCTTCCAGTTCTCCAAAAGCTTCACCTTTCAGCCTTTTGTATTTATCTATTTCAGTTAAACGCATATGGAAAGCCAGTTTGTAGGGCAAAACACTGCGCCAGGTATATTCGCGAACTCCGCCAATTCCTTCTACACCACCCTTATCTGTTTCCTTAACCTGTACCACTCCTTTCCACCAATCAGGCCATTCCATTGAATTGTGAATGGCATCCCATACCTGCTCAAGCGGGGCCCGGATCTGCCATTTGGTTACGAATTCATAATTGGTTGCCATAGCAATTGTTTTAGCTTTATTGTTTAAAATAGCTCGGGTTGTGTATTGGCATCATCCTTGGGTTTTTGCTCCCATTCCATTTCAATGGTCTTGCTGTAATCTGTGAGCTTGGCCCCAACTGCTTTCCAGCCCATTATTTCCACCATTTTGGCCACTTTGAATTTGGCCTTGCGTACCGTTTGTCCCCTGCCTGTTTGAACAACCAGGATTGGCTCTGCATCACTGGTTACCGCTTCCAGCTGGTTACCTTCGGCTTCTTTGATAAAACTGAACTGTGTTTTTAAAGTAGTGGTTTCAATTTTGAACCTTTTGATATTGTATTGAGATTTATCGGTGTCGAGGTATACGGCACTAATGATTTTTTCCGGCATGAATTTTTCTATCAGTACAATTTTTTCCGGCTCAAAACGCTGTGTCAGTTCTGTATCGGTTAATTCATAAGTACCGTCTTTGTAAAAGACAATGATTTTTTCCTCTTCGAAACTGCCCAAATAAATTCCTTTTTCCTCCGTATTTAATCTGCCGAATTTATCATCGAACCATAATTTCCGGCCGGCCAGGGTGCTTTTCCCTGCTTCTTTCAGCTTAACGGTTTTGATGGGGTATTTGGTTGCCTGGTTACCCATACTGCTTCTGCCCTTGATTTCCAGTTCTTCGAAATAAAAATCCAGCTCTTTGATTCGGGCACTACAATTGGGGCTCAGTACAATTCTTACGGTTTCGGCCTCACCGTTCAAATTGGCCGTGAAATAATGAACACGGCTTTTTTCAGAACCCTTGGTTAAATCGTATTCTTTTTCCCTTGTAACCCCTGTAACATTGAATCTTTTGGCATAACTCACCCCCGATTTGCCATCCACATAAATCATGTTATAGGTGGTTCTTTCATCATTTTTCTGAAACACGGCAGCGTGAATGATGTCTTTCCCGATAAAGACCTTATCGGAAACTTTGACCACTTTCATGGTGCCCGATTTTGTGAACGCTATGATGTCGTCATAATCGGAGCATTCGCATAAGAACTCATCTTTTTTCAGTCCTGTTCCAATAAAGCCTTCCGACCTGTTCAGGTATAATTTGGTGTTGGCAATTGCCACATGTTTTACCTGGATGGTATCAAATTCCCTGATTTCCGTTTTTCTCTCCCTGCCTTTGCCGTATTTTTTTAATAGGGTCTCAAAATAGCCAACTGCAAAATCAGTCAGGTTTTCCAGGTCAAATTTTACCTGCTTGATATCGGCTTCAATGGATTTGATCTGTTCTATCAGTTCATTGATGTCAAGTCGGTAGATTCTTCTGACGGGTTTTTCGGTTAGTTTAAGAATATCTTCTTTTTCAATATTTCGTTTTAGCTTTTTCTTGAAGGGCGTAAAAGCCTTGTCAATAGCAACAATCACGGCTTCCCAGTTGGGATGCTTTTGTTCAAGTTCTTTGTATATTTTTTCTTCAAAGAATATTTTTTCCAATGAAGTATAATGCCATTTGTCTTCCAGTTCTGCCAGTTTTATTTCCAGCTCTTTTTTAAGAAGGGCTTTGGTGTTTTCTGTGGAAACAGTGAGCAAATCACGGGCTGATAAGAACTGCGGCTTATTTTCCACAATTACACAGGCATTGGGCGATATGCTTACTTCACAGTCCGTAAAAGCATACAGTGCATCGATGGTAATATCGGGTGAAATGCCGGGTGCAAGATCAATTTGAATTTCTACTGCAGCCGCAGTAACATCAATCACTTTTTTTATTTTGATTTTTCCCTGGTCATTTGCTTTTGTAATACTCTCCATCAGCTGGGTAGTGGTAACGCCATAGGGCACGTCTTTGATAACCAGGGTTTTCTTGTCGAGTTCTTCCACATGGGCACGCACCCTTACCTTGCCACCTCTTTTTCCATCCTGGTAATTGGAAATATCTACCATTCCGGCTGTTTGGAAATCGGGATAAAGTTCAAATTTCCTGCCACGCAAACACTTAAT